>SKNO01000216.1 GCA_007120465.1 Nitriliruptoraceae bacterium | reverse complement strand
TCTCCTAGGGGGGAGCGCTCGTCTGGCAACCCCCCATCGGCCGCCCGCTCGTGCTCGGGCGGCTTCGCTCCCCCCTCTCCTAGGGGGGAGCTCATAGGGACACCTGCTGGGTGGCCTTGGGCATCGCGACGCCGAGTGGGGAGCGGCCGTCCCTCGACAACCCGGGACCGCGGACGATCGCCTCGACGATCCGCAGCTCGTCCAGCTCGTCGCCCGGGATCTCCTCGATGAACTGTCCACGGGACATCACCAGCACGCGGTCGCACATCCCGGAGAGCTCGATGGGGTCGCTCGACTTGACCAGGATGGCCGCTCCCTGGTCCGCCCTGGCCCGGAGCGCCTCGTAGATGTCGAAGCGCGAACCGACGTCCACCCCCTGGGTCGGTTCGTAGGCCAGGATGACCGACGGCTCGCGCAGGAAGGTCCGGGAGATCGAGACCTTCTGCTGGTTGCCCCCGGACAGGAACTCGACCGGCTGCTCGAGCGACGGGGTCCGGGTCCGCAGGCGCTCGACGAGATCGCGCACGGCCCGACGTTCGGCCCGTCTGCGGAGGAACCCGAGGAGACTGAAGCGGCCGAGGGACTGGATCGTCGAGTTGACCCGCACCCCCAACACCGGCATCAGCGCTTCCCCCTTCCGGTCGCCGGGCAGCAGCACGAGTCCGGCGCGGACCGCCTCCCGCGTCGACACGAGGCTCAGCTCCTTGCCGTTGCAGACCACACGCCCCGCCTTCGGGGGCACCCGGCCCGCCAGGCAGTCGAACAGCTGGGGCTGGCCGTTGCCCTCGGCGCCAGCGATCCCGACCGTCTCCCCTCGGTCGAGTCTGAAGCTCGCCGGGCCGAACGATTGGCCCTGGAGCGCGTCGACGACGAGCACCTCCTCCGGTTCGCCCGACGTCGGCGTCGGGGGCGGGAACGCGGCGTCGAACGGGCGGCCGACGATCAGCTCGACGAGCGCCTCCTCGGAGGTCGTCGCGGCGTCGTGGGTCCCCTGCGAGAAGCCGTCCCGAAGCACGGTGATCCGGTCGGCGATCTCGAGGACCTCGGGGAGCCGGTGGCTGACGTAGACCACCCCGACCCCGCGTCGCCGGCACGCGTCCACGGCCCGGTGGAGCGCCTCCACCTCGTGGGGGCCGAGGGCCGTGGTCGGTTCGTCGAGCAGCAGCACCTTCGGGTCGGAGGCGAGTGCCTTGGCCACCTCGAACAGCTGGCGCTCGGCCAGGGTGAGCGTGCCGGCCGGAGCGTCGGGGAACAGCTCCATGTCGAGGTCGAGTTCGGAGAGCAGGCGGCGTGCCCAGCGCTTGCGTCGCCAGTAGGGCGGACGCTGATCGGGCGGCGCTGCCAGGTACAGGTTGTTCTTGACCGGCTCGGCCAGGACCAACGACGTGTCCTGGTAGGCGGTCGCCAGACCGAGCCGGCGTGCCTGCGCCGGGGAGTCCCGGCGCAGGCGGCGTCCCCCGATCAGGATCGTGCCCCGGTCGGGGTCCACGAAGCCGCTCGCGATCCCGAGGAGGGTCGACTTCCCGGAGCCGTTCTCGCCCACGAGCGCGTGAACCTCCCCGGCACGGCAGTCGAAGCTGACGTCCGTCAGCGCTCTGACCGCCCCGAACTGCCGGGACACGCCACGCATCTCGAGGACCACGTCTCCGGTGGTCGCCCCTCCTGCGGGATCGCGGGTCATCACGAGCCCCCGTACATCCGGGCGAGGACCTCGGCCGGGACCAGCGAGGTGTTGGACACCGTCGGCGTCACCCGGTCGGGGTCGCAGTCGTCCTCACTGACCTGGCGCATGACGTGCGGGACCACGATCTCGGCCGGGATGTCGGCACCCTGCAGGTGCAGCATCCCCGCGGTCACCGCGATCCGTGACTGGAAGTTGCCGCCCGCCGAGTACCAGATCTGGTACTCCGGGTTGCCCCGTTCCGCCCAGTCGCAGAACAGGGTCTGCTCGTCGGTCCGCACCGTGATCACGAGCTCGTCCAGCGGTACACCCACCGTCTCGTACGCGTCCAGCGCGGTGTAGAGCCCGTCGGCGTACTCGTAGCTGTATCCGGCGATGTCCGGCGTGCTCGACAGCCACCCGAGGACGGTCTGCAGGGCGACGTCGTTCACCCAGAAGGTGTCCGCGGGCTCGGACACGAGGTTGATGCCGCTGTCGAGTGCGTCGATCTGGCACCGCTGCCAGCCGGCTGACAACGCGTTCCCCGGGGTCCCACCCATGATGCCGATCGTGCCCTCGCCGACCTCGCGGTTGATGATCTCGGCGAAGCTCTCACCGAGGGCGCAGAGGTCCTCACCCACGATCGTGAGGTAGTCCTCCCCCGGGATCAGTGCGCCGTCCTGGTCGGGCAGGCCGACCCACCCGGCCGAGTACGGGATGTAGGGGATCCCGGCCGCTTCGGCCTCGAGGATCGCGTCGGCGATCGCCACCCCGTGGTCCGGGTAGCCGATGATGAAGTCGACGCCGCGCTGGATCAGGAACCGGATGTCGCCGGCGGCGACCGCAGGGTCCTGGTTCCACTGCGCGTCACGGGAGACGATCGTGCCGATCTCGGGGTAGGTGAGGGCCTGGAGGATCGCCTCCATGTGCGTCACCTGCCGCCAGACGTTCAAGCGTCCGCCGTCCGCGACGCCCATCACGAGGTCTCCACCGCTCCCGGTGTCGCACTCGACCGAGTTCCAGCACTCGAGTGCCGTGGCGATGGTGTCCTCGTCGAGATCCTGGTGTGCCCGGGCGATGGACGCCAGGACGATGTCGGGCACGTCGCTGACGGGCCCGAGCGCCCGCTCCACCAGGGCCGGGTCGGCGTCGGTGGACTCCCCGTACCGGGCGAGCCCCTCATCCTCGTCGGTGTCGGTCGGTTCCTCGCTCGGCTCCTCGGCCGGCTCCTCGGCGGGTTCCTCGGCGGGCGCGTCCTCCTGGACGTCCACCGCCGCTCCCTCTGGTTCTCCGTCGTCGCCGCAGGCCGCGAGGATCAGGGCCATCACGGCGAGCAGCGAGATGTACGTGCTGAAGCGTCTCATCCACTTCCCTCCCGAAGTCGTGTTCGATCTGTCGTGGTCGATGTCGGTCGTGCCGTTCAGCGCTCGCTCCCTCCTCCCCCCGCGCCCCCTGCGCCCCGGGGTCCTGGGTGCTCGTCGTCCGGCGGGTCCGGCCCGTGTACGCCGACCGTCATCCCCTCAAGGTCGTCGCGCCGGGGGGTGCCGCGAGTCCGGATCACGCGCTCCACGGCCTTGATGATCCGGTCGCCCGAGACCAGCATCCCGCCGATGATCACCAGTCCGAACACCACGAACTGCAGCGCGGTCGGCAGGCCCATGACCCGCATCATCTGGTTGAGGGCGGCGAGGAAGAACGCCGCGGCCCAGGTCGACAGCGGACTGGCCAGCCCACCGGTCAGCGACGCACCGCCGATGACCACCGCCGCGATCGGTCCGAGCAGGTACGGCACGCCGTAGTTCACGCCGGGACTGCGGAGGAACGCGGCCAGCAGGATCCCGGCGATCGCGTAGAGCACCGCGGCGACGACGTAGGCCCCCACCTGGTAGAGGTTGACGCGCAGCCCGCTGACCGTCGCGGCGGCGGGGTTGGCACCCACCACCTGGAAGCGTCGCCCGATCGAGGTGTACCGGAACACCACCATCGTCACGATCGTCAGGCCGACGCCGAGCCAGAAGATGTTGGACATGCCGAGGAACCGCGTCGAGGTCCAGGCGGACAGCGCCGGCGGCACCGAGGACTGCACCGCGATCGTGGTGTAGTAGCGGTTGAGTACCCCGGTCACGATCTGACCGACCGCCAGGGTCACGATCAGCGCGTTGAGGTTGAGACCACCGATCAGGATCCCGTTGACCAGTCCGATCAGGGCTGCGGCCCCGAGCGCCGTCAGGATCGCGATACCGAGCCGGTCGTCCGACACCTGCCCGACGCCGACGACGATGATGCCGGCGAGGCTGAAGGTCCCCGGGACGCTGAGATCGATCCCCCCGGTCATGATGACGAGCATCTGCCCGAGGGCGGCGATCGCGAGGAACGTGCCGTACGGGGCGATGGCACCCATCGCTGCGCTCGTCAGCGTGGCCGGTGCCCAGAGCCAGGCGACGAGGACCAGCAGCAGGAGGGCGACGTACACGGGCAGGTACCGCGATGCCACCACGAAGGACGTCAGCGCGGACGAGGGAGGACGCGTCGCGGTCATCGTGGTCCTCCGTCGCCGGTCTCGACGAGGTCGCCGACCGCCGTGGCCACCCGGTCCCGGGCGGTGAGCGCCAGCGTCCGGGCCCGTGCCACGTCGGCTTCGAGGACCCCGTCTCGCAGCAGCGGTCGTCCGCCCACGAACACCCAGGAGACGTTGGATGCGTCCATGCCCCACACGACCGCGCCGATCGGGTCGTTGACCGGGGCGATGTTCGGTCGGTCGGTCCGCAGGACGACCAGGTCGGCCTGCTTCCCGGGCCGCAGGGAGCCGGTCACCTCGGTGAGCCCCGCGACCCGGGCGCCGTCCACGGTGGCGTAGCGGATCACCTCGCGGGTGCTGAGCAGGTGAGGCAGCCCGGCCTTGCCGGCGAGTTTGCGGTCGAAGACGGTGGCGTGCTGCACGGACTGGGTCGCCCGCATCTGGGCGAACAGGTCCCCGGGGGTGACCACCTCATCGTCGACCCCGAGCCCCGGGCGGATGTCCCGGTCGATGAGCCGCTGCAGGGGTGGCGGGCCGAGGCCAGCGGTCATCTCGTTCGTCGGTGCGAGGGACACCCCCGCTCCGTGCGAGGCGATCGCGTCGAGGTCGTCGTCGGCGAGGTGGGTGCCGTGCACGAGGGTGACGTCGTCGCCGAGCAGACCGCGGCCTGCGAGCTCGGCCACGATCCCGCGGCCCGATCGATCGGTGCCGACGTGGGTGTGGATCCGCAGCCCGAGGTCGCGGGCGAGCGACCACTCGCGCCCCACCCGGTCGATGGCACCGACCGTCGGGTCCGCCGGCCCGAACCCGACGCTGACCGCTGGTCCGACGAGCGCGTCCGCGTCGGCGGCCAGCCGGCGGAGCGCAGCGTCGGCGTCCACCGCGTCGCGCGCCCAGTCGGGCACGGCGTGGATGAACACCGTCCGCAGCCCCGCGTCGGCGTGTGCCTGCAGGCTCGCTTCGCGGAAGCGCTCGCCGGGCGGGATGTCGGCCCAGTCGACCACGGTCGTGATCCCCGTCTCGATGGCGCCGAGGAGGCCGACCAGGGTGGCGGCGTACACGTCGTCGGGTGCGAGGTGGGGTCCGTACGCCTCCGCGATCGCGCGCCCGGGACCGGGGTCGGCACCGCCCGCGTTGCGGAGCAGCGTCTTCCAGGCGTGTCGGTGGGTGTCGACGAACCCTGGCATGACGATGGCGTCGGTGACCTCGATGACCTCGGCATCTCGCACCTTGAGACCGCGGCCGACCTCGGCGACCCGGTCGCCGTCGATCAGCACGTCCGCATCCCGGAGGTTGCCGACGTGCTTGTCGAGGCTGAGGACGCAGCCACCCTGCAGCAGCACCCGACCCACGGCTCGACTTCCCGCTCCGTGTCCCGGTCCGGGCGATCGCCGATCGGCGACACCGCATCCCGGATCCCGGAACCATCTCGATCCTGGAACCAACCCGGCGACACCGTCGGGTGTCACCCACGCACACCGACTCCCGCTGGGGCGCGCGGCTGCAGACTAGAGGGGCAAGGAGCGGAAAGCAAACGTTTGCGTACGGCGGTGTCTGCTCGTTCGCTGATACGGCAGCGGTGGTGACCATGCGCTGCTGACAGGACACGGGGCGATGGCACGGCCGCCGGTCGCCCCTGGCAGCTACGGTGACGGCGCTTCGGTGATGCGGCTGCCGGCGGTCACGTGCTCGTCCGCGGTGCGGTCACGGTCGGGTCGCGAGAGGGAGGAGCGCCCCATGGTCGACAGCACCATGATGGAGTACCCGCTGACGGTGACCCAGCTGCTCCGGCACGGGGCCCGGCTCCACGCCGAACGGGAGGTGGTGACCTGGCAGGGGGACGCAGCTCGGCGGGTCACGTTCGGTGACGCCGCCGAGCGGATGGAGCGCCTGGCCAAGGCACTGACGGAACTCGGCGTCGGTCACGGTGACGTGGTCGGCACCTTCTGCTGGAACCACCAGGAGCACGTCGAGGCCTACTTCGCCGTGCCCTGCATGGGCGCCGTGCTCCACACGCTCAACATCCGCCTGTTCCCCGACCAGCTCGACCTGGTGATCCGCGACGCAGGCGACAAGGTGATCATCCTCGACGACTCGCTCGTCGGGCTGCTCGCCCAGGTGCCCGAGGCGCTGGAGGCGGTTGACCACCTCATCGTCATCGGGGACGGGGACGCGTCCGCCCTCGGCCGCGACGTCCTGCGGTACGACGAACTGCTCGACGCCCAGACGCCGGGCTACGCCTGGCCCGACCTGGACGAGAACGACGCGGCGATGATGTGCTACTCGTCCGGGACGACGGGCGAACCCAAGGGGGTCGTCTACAGCCACCGATCCCAGTGGACGCACACCTTCGGCGGGACCGCCGGTGGCCTGCGGATCGCCGACGGGGACCGGATGCTCGTGGTCGTCCCCCAGTTCCACGCGAACGCGTGGGGGCTCATCTACTCCTGCTGGATCGTCGGCGCCGACATCCTGCAGCCGGAGCGGTTCCTCCAGCCCGAGCCGCTGACCGAGTTCATCGCGGCCGAGCGTCCCAACCTCTCCGCGGCTGTCCCCACCGTGTGGAACGGCGTGCTGTCCCTCGGGCAGCGCACGCGGCTCGACCTGTCCTCCCTCGAGCGCGTCGTCGTCGGCGGTGCCGCGGTGCCCCGTTCGATGATCGAGCGGTTCCACGACGAGTACGGCATCGAGATCGTCCAGGGCTGGGGGATGACCGAGATGTCGCCGCTCGGCGCGCTCGCGATCCCGCCGCCCGGGTTGCCCTGGGACGAGCAGGTCGATTGGCGCGCCAAGACCGGCCGGATCGTCGCGGGCGTCGACATGCGCATCGTCGGCGAGGACGGCACCGAGCAGCCCTGGGACGGCAAGGCGATCGGCGAGGTCGAGGTCCGCGGGCCCTGGATCACCGCCGGCTACCACAACGTCGAGACCCCGGAGCGGTTCCACGACGGGTGGCTGCGCACCGGCGACGTCGGCGTGATCGACCCGAAGGGCTACCTCCAGATCGTCGACCGGGTCAAGGACGTGATCAAGTCGGGGGGCGAGTGGATCTCCAGCGTCGAGCTGGAGGACGCGATCTTCGCCCACCCTGACGTGGTCGAGGCGGCGGTGATCGGTGTTCCCGACGAGCGGTGGGACGAACGACCGATGGCGGTCGTGGTCGTCCGCGAGGGCGCCGAACTCACCCCCGATGTCCTGTCGGCGTTCCTGCAGGAGCGGGTCGCGCGCTGGTGGGTGCCCGAACGGTGGTCCTTCATCGACGAGGTTCCGAAGACCTCGGTCGGCAAGTACGACAAGAAGCGCCTCCGCCACTCCTACGAGCGGGGTGAGCTGCACATCGCCCGCGCCAACCGGCCCTGAAGCGGTCCAGGCGGCCTGCTACCCGGCGATCTGGCCGGCCCAGAGGTAGAGGATCGGCTCGCGGTCACGGATCTCGAGCGTCACCGCGTTCCAGCCGTACAGCCCGTTGGTCCCCGGCGGCCAGCTGCCACGGACCTCCCAGGAGATCCAGCCCGGGTCGGCGACGAGCGAGGTGCCGAGGGGGCCGCGGTAGGCGAAGGGGCCGCAGCCGATCGCGCCGCCGCAGTGATCCAGGCCGAAGGGGAAGGCCGGATCCTGGCTGCGCACCCCGAGCTCCTGCCGGATCGTGTCAGGGCTCCTGCCTGCGAGGTAGGGCTCGTACACCCACTCGCGGTAGGCCGGGTCGATGCCGTCGGCCAGCAGCGTCGCGAAGGCGCCGGGACGCCCGGACAGTGCCGCCTGCGGTTCGCCGGCGCCCTCGTAGATCGGGACGAGCACCACGGCCGGCTCGTCAAGGGGGATCCGCCGTACGATCTCCTCGGTGTCGTCGCCCTGGATCGCGTCGGTGACGTCCTCCAGGAACTCCGGCAGGTCCTCGATCTCGACCCAGCGCCGGATCCGCAGTTGGAGCGCCGACCCGGGGTCGGCGGTGCGGGTCACCTCGACGTCGTAGAAGCCGTCGGCGGGCCAGCCTTCCTCCGGGAGTGGTCCTGCGGGTGAGACCGGTCCGGTCGTCGGCTGATCACCGGTGGCCGGCTGGACCGGGAAGGTGAAGTCCGCGAGCGCGCTCCACCCGGCGTCGAGGTCGACCGCGTCGTCGGGTTCGTCGGCCGGGCCGGGTCCGGGCTCGTCGCCGGGGTCGGGTGCGCCACAGGCGACGACGACCATCGCGAGCGCGAGGGCGAGGGCGACGGGCACGATCCGACGGCGGGTGGAGCGATGCCAGGTCCACGTGCGCATCTCGATCACCTCCCCGGTGACCCGCGCAGCGCGCCGGCCACCGACCGATCGTCAGCCGGCGACCTGCCCGGCGAAGACGTAGAGCAGCGGCGCACCGTCGCGGATCTCCAGCGTGGCGTGCCAGTCGTAGAGCCCGTCCCAGCCGTGCGGCCAGAGGTCGAACACCTCCCAGCTCGGGTACAGCACCAGCCGGCTGCCCAGCGGGCCGCGGTAGCGGTAGGCGGAGTCGAACGGGAACGTCGGATCCGCGCTCAGGCGACGCAGGTCGTCCTCGATCTCTGCGGCGGACCCGCCCGCGAGGACCGGCTCCACGATCCACTGCCGGACGGCGGGATCCAGACCGGCGGAGAGCAGCGTCGCGAAGGCGGGGGCTTCACCCTTGAGGGGCGACGTGCCGAGCACCTCGGGCTCCCCGATCGGGAAGAGGATGACCTCCAGGTCGGCAACCTGGACCCGTCGGACGGCTGCACCGGCAGGGTCTGGGGTGATGCGGACGTCGGGCTCGCCCGGGCCCGGGGCCGGGTCGGGGGCGCAGGGATCGTCCGGGAGGTCGCTGCACGCGACCCAGCGACGGATCGTGAGCTCCAGCATCGTCGGATCATCGATCGGGCGGTAGACGTGGACGTCGTAGAAGCCGTCGTCGGGCCAGCCGTCGTGCGGCAGCGGGCCCTCGGGCGAGACGGGGCCCGTGGTCTCCAGCCCGCAGCAGCCGAGCTCGACGGGCAAGGACGGGTCGATCGTCGACCAGCCGGCGTCGGCATCGAGGGTGCCGTCGCTCGGTGGGGTGGCCGGCTCCGGCGGAACCGCATCAGGTGCGGCGAGGTGGAGCCAGCGGTAGAAGGCATCGGTCTCCGCGCCGGCGAAGGTGTACCGCGTCGCCTCGATGTGATCGAACGCGAGCAGCGTCCGGTTCAGCGAGGTGAGCAGTTCAGCTGCGGTGCACCAGTAGCCGTGCGTGTACACGTCGCGCAGATCGGTGAAGGTGACCTGCGCGGTGCCGTCGATCACCTCGACCGCGACCAGCGCTCCCTCGGCGTACTCGGAGAACCAGGCCCAGTAGCCCTGGGCGCGCTCGGCCGCCGTGGGGCCGGCGAGCAACGCGTCGAGCGCGCCGGTGACCGGGTCGTCAGCCGGCACGGTGCGGGTGACGGGGAAGACGTCGAGGCAGGGGTCACCTCGGAACGTGTCGCTGTCGTTGGTGAAGTACACCTCGACCTCGACCGTCTGCGCCTGCGGTTCGGGTTCGTCGGGCGCGGCGGGTTGGTCGGCTGGCTCCGGCTCACCACACGCGCCGGCAAGCAGCCCGAGGATCAGAGGGACGATGAGCCATCGAAGACCGGTGGCGGGATGTCGTGCTCGTTCGCGCATGCTGCTCACCTCGGTCCGTTCCGAGGGTGCTGCGGGTGTTCACGGCGCGATCTCGTGCAGCACGGCCGAGATCACGGTGGGGTCATGCAGGGTCTCGCACGGGATGCCGTCGCCATCGGCGTCCATCCATGCCGGTTGCCCCTCCAGGTTCCAGTAGAGGACCGACGAGAACTCGGCCTCCTCGGGCCGTGGGCGGGAGCCGTTGAACGGGCACCGGGCCCCGCCGGACAGCAGGTCCTGGCACCGTCGCCCGGTCGCGGCGTGTGCGTGGCAACACCCGGAGCCGGGCGGTCGAGGTGGGGTCGTCAGCTCCGGGCCACGGCAGCCACGCGCCACGGTCCTCGTCCAGGAAGGCGAAGAGCAGCCCGACGTTCAGTGCAACGACGAGCCACCCGTATCGGGTGGCGAGAGATCCATCCGAGGCGCGCATCTTCATCACCCCCCCGGTCGAGCGACCTCGACCAGGGGCGAACGGACGGGCGAGCGTCCACCACTATCGTGCCCTCCTTCAGGGATCGCGCCAGGGTCCTTCGGCGGTGCCCGCCGCGTCACGGGAGCCGCTGCTGGCGGCGGGGAACGTGGACGGGCCGTCCCTCCTGCACCCTCGGGGTGACGCCTTCGGCGCGCGGCATCGCTCGTGCTCGTGAGCGATCGTCGTCGGACCACCGTGGCGGACCAGACGGAAGATCGATGCGTCGGCCACGGTTGTCGTCGACGCAGGTCCAGCCGGTCGGTTCCGGCACAGAGGAGGCACGAGGATGGCACTCACCGCCGGCACCGGCCCGTTCGGTCCGCGCCCCGCGGGCACCTTCAACTTCACGTACGAGGCTCCCGCCCGCGTCCTGTACCTCGAGGACAGCCCGCGTCGGGTGCGCGTCGTGGTCGCCGGTCAGACGGTGGCAGCCAGCAGTCGGGTCAAGCTGCTGCATGAGACCGGGCTGGTGCCCGTCTACTACTTCCCTGAGGCCGACGTCCGGCACGACCTGCTCGAACGCGCCGATCGCACCACCCACTGCCCCTTCAAGGGAGATGCGTCGTACTGGACGATCCGGGTCGGCGACGAGGTCCGTGAGGATGCGGTCTGGAGCTACCCCGATCCCGTCGCCGACGCTCCGCCGCTCGGTGGCTACCTCGCGTTCGAGTGGGGCGCGGTCGACGAGTGGTGGGAGGAAGCCGAGCGGGTCCGGGTACACCCGCGCGATCCCTACCACCGTTGCGACGTCGTGCGCTCGGATCGGCACGTCGTCGTTCGAGCCGGCGGCCGGGTCATCGCCGAGAGCCACCGACCGACCGTGCTGTTCGAGACCGGTCTCTCGCCGAGGTTCTACCTCCCCCAGGACGACGTCGAGGTGGCGCTCCTCGGGCGGAGCGAACGCGAAACCTCCTGCCCCTACAAGGGCACGACCAGCCGCTACTACACGGTGGACGCCGACGGCGGTCTGCCGCAGGACGTGGCATGGGTCTACGACGACCCCCATGCGGAGGTCGCCGGCATCGCGGGCTTGATCGCCTTCGATGACGAGCAGGTCGACGTCGAGGTGGACGGTGCGCATCGGGGGCCGGCCCGGACGCGGGACGCCTGACGGAACCCTGACACGACGGCTCGGTCACCGTGAAGGGTCGTGCGGACGCGCGCTCGGAGGGATGGCGGACGCGCCGCTCCGGGTTACCTCAGCAGACCATCCCAAGGAGCGAAGATGACCGACGTGTTCGACGTGATCGTGATCGGTGGCGGGCCTGCTGGGGAGAACGCTGCCGCGTACGCCCGCGACAACGGCCTGGAGGTCGCGCTGATCGAGCGTGAGCTCGTGGGAGGCGAGTGCTCCTACTGGGCGTGCATGCCCTCGAAGGCGCTGCTGCGCCCGGGCGAAGCACTGGCTGCGGCCCGCCGGGTCCCCGGCGCCGAACGCGCTGTCACCGGGCAGGTGGATGCCGAGGCGACGCTCAGGACCCGCGACGCCTTCGCCTCCAACTGGGACGACAAGTACCAGGTGCAGTGGGTGGAGAGCACCGGTACCACCCTCCTCCGCGGCCACGGTCGGCTCTCCGGCGAGCGCGCGGTCGAGGTGACGACGGAGGACGGGACGAGCCGCACCCTCACCGCTCGCCGGGGCGTGGTCATCGCCACGGGCACCTCGGCGGCGATCCCCCCGGTCGAGGGGCTGCGCGACATCCAGGTGTGGGACAGCCGCGACGTCACGACCGCCAAGGAGATCCCACGGCGGCTGCTCGTGCTCGGAGGTGGCGTCGTCGGGGTCGAGATGGCCCAGGCGTACCGACGTCTCGGTGCCGAGGAGGTCACCATCGTCGAGATGGCCGACCGGCTCCTGGCGACCGAGGAACCCTTCGTCGGCGCCGAGCTGCGCGAGGCCTTCGAGGCGGAGGGCATCACGGTCCACGTCGGCGCCACGGCGGTCCGCGCCGAGCGTCAGGGCGACGGTCCGGTCACACTCACCCTGGACGATGGCAGGCAACTGACCGCCGACGAGATCGTCGTCGCGACCGGACGACGTCCCAACACCGGTGATCTCGGCCTCGAGGTTGTCGGCCTCGAGCCCGGCCGCTCCATCGAGACCGACGATCAGCTGCGCGCGATCGGTGTCGACGGTGGCTGGCTGTACGCCATCGGGGACGTCAACGGCCGGGCACTGCTCACCCACCACGGGAAGTACCAGGCTCGCCTCGTGGGTGACCACCTCGCCGGTACCGAGGTCGAGGCCCGGGCCGATCACCAGGCCCTGGTCCGGGTCGTGTTCACCGACCCGCAGGTGGCGGCCGTCGGTCCGACCCTCGCCGCTGCCCGCGAGCAGGGACTCGATGTCGAGGTCCTGAGCCACGGCGTCGGGGACGTCGCCGGTGGCGCACTGCTCGGCAAGGGCGTCTCCGGCACCGCCCAGCTGGTCGTGGACCGCCAGCGGCGCACCGTCGTCGGCGCCACGTTCACGGGCCCGGGCGTCGGCGAGATGATCCACGCGGCCACGATCGCCATCGTGTCGGGCGTCACCCTCGACGAGCTCTGGCACGCCATCCCGGCGTTCCCCACGATCAGCGAGGTGTGGCTCCGGCTGCTCGAGGCCGATCGTGGGATCTCGTGATCACCGACCTGGGGTCCCCCGGCCGATCCGTCGACCGGCGGCCGGCACGGTGTGGCGGGAGCAGGGTGGCCGCTGAGATCGCGAGGCAGGAGGTGAAGGGCCCCTGCGCCGCCGTCAGCATCAGCACACGCCTTCGGACGGGTCACAGACGAGACCCGAGCCCAGGTCGCCGTAGCGGTCCTCCAGCCATCGGGTCAGGGCCGGTTCGAGCTGGTCCCACGCGACGAACCCACGGGTGACGATGCCGTGCTGCTCGCCATCTCGGAACAGCACGGTCGGGAATCCGGTGGCTCCGTAACGCCGTGCCTCCGCGAAGTCCTGGCGCGTCAGCGTGAGGGTCTGCGGGTCGGCCAGCACCTCCCGGTACCGGCGGGGGTCCACCTCGAACCCGTCGAGGAGGGTGGGGAACACCTCGAGGTCGGTGATGTCGACGCCATCGACGTAGAACGCCCGGTGCAGACGCGCCATCCAGCGGACCGCCGCCTCAGGTGCGAGCCGACGCATGGCGACCACCGCTCGGCAGGAGGGTTCGGTGTCGTAGCGCCACCCGGCCCGGTGTAACGATGCGTGGGTGAAGGGCTGCCCGGTGCGCTCGGCGACCCCGTCCCAGTAGGCGGCCAGCCGATGCCGGGCTGCCTGGTCCATCTCGTCGGCGGCCGGTCCGGTGCGCAATCCGCCCAGCACCGTCCGCAACGGGATGCCGTAGCGGTTGTCAAGCTGCTCGAGCGCCGGGGCGAACCCCCAGCACCAGCTGCACATCGGATCGCCCACGTAGATGAACTCGAGATCACGCCGGATCGGCACGTCGAGTCCGAGCTCGGGTGCCGGTGGGGTGGTCATCATCTGCTCCGGGTCGACGCCACAGTGTGCGTCATGCCGCGGTTGCGTGTGGTGTCGGTGCGCCGTCCGAGGAATGGGAGGTGCGCTGATCGTGTTGTCCCCCGCGCCTGACCGAGACCACCCCGAGGCTGAGGGTGCACACCAGACAGCCCGCGAACCGCTCCGACGCACCGGTGGAGGTCAGCGATCGGAGTCCCCCCGTGGATCGCGACATCCGGACGAGCGGACCGTCGACCGGCAGATCGCCCGATCGGCCGGGGGTCGGTCGCGGTGTGGGCATCCTCGCGGCGCTGACGAGCCCCGGCTTCCGACTGGCGATCCTCCTCCCGCTCGTCCTCGCTGCTGTGGTGCTCGCGGTGCGCGACGGCGGTCTCGGGGTGGCGGCCCTGCAGGAGAGCATCGACGGGATCGGGGTCGCGGGACCGTTCGTCTTCGCGGCCGTCTACGCGTTGGCCTCGACGGCGATGCTGCCGGCGGCCCCCTTCACGATCGGTGCCGGGGTGCTGTTCGGCCCCGTCGTCGGGACCGCGACCGCCCTGGTCGGCGCCACCCTCGGCGCGAGCGGGGCGTTCCTGCTCGGACGGCTGCTCGGTCGCGGCGCCGTGGAGCGGTACGGGGGCCGGCGCGTCGCCGCACTGGACCGATACCTCGCTCGGCGCGGCTTCCTGTCGCTGCTGCTGGTCCGACTGGTCCCGCTCTTCCCCTTCAACCTCGTCAACGTGGTCTCGGGGGTGACCGGCATGGCGATGCGCGACTTCGTCCTCGCGACGGCCGTGGGCATCATCCCCGGGACGGTCGCCTACGCCGCCCTGGGTGGGACCCTCGACGACCCGACCTCGCCGGCCTTCCTCGCGGCGATCTCCATCTTCGCCCTCGTCACCGTCGCCGCCGCTGTGGCTTCACGTCGGCTCCGCGGCCGGGAGGAGCTGGGTGGGCCCGCAGGCTGACCTCACGTGGTCCGGTCCTCGAAGGCGGTGAGCGTGCCCGGTCCGGTGGCCGATCCGAGCAGATCGAGGGCAGCGCTGACCACGGCCCGCTGACGGCGACGATCACCGACCGGGCCGATGGTGCGGCCCATCAGGTGTGGCGTGATGAGCGTCCGCGGCACGCCCAGTCCCTCCATCCGGTGGCGGAAGGCTTCGATCGCGACACACACGGTGGGGATCCCTGCGGCCTCGAAGGCCCGTGCGACGAGTCCGACCGACCCGTGACAGACCGGTCAGGTCGCGACGAGCAGGGCCGCATCGACCGCGCGGTCGGCCAGGTGCTCGGCCCAGCGGGGCGCCACCTCCTTCTGCAGTCGGCGCTGGGAGGTCGCACCGGTGAACCCGTAGTGCTCGTCAGCCAGCCGGATCCGTCCATCAGCGGCCAGATCGCGCAGGTGATCGAGCGGGAACACCGCCGACGGGTCACGTTGCGCGCTGCGAGCGTCGTAGCCCGGATGCCTGGCCGTCAGCCGCTCGTTGGTGGTGTCGACCGGGATGGTGGAGAGCGTCGGGGTGCCGCGCAGGAACTCGTTGATCAGCACGAGCGAGTCCTGCTGCGACGGTCCGTCGGGGCCCATCGGGTCGTCACCGACGACGAAGACCCCGCCCGCGGAGATCAGAGCGAGCGTGCACTCCTCCAGCGGGGCGGGGGGCGGCGTGAAGGGGATCTCGGATGGGGGCGTGACCGGCTCCTCGGGCAGGTAGCCCGCGACCTGTGCCCGGTAGACGACGTCACGGAGGCCGTCGAGATCACCGGTGTCCAGGGTCTCACCGACCGCAGCCAGCACCTCGGCGATCACGTCGGCGGCGACCGCATCGGGCATCCGCGCCAGGAACTTGAACTGCATGTCCGCGTGATCGCCGTAGTAGAACGACCGGCGGAACTCCTCGAACGATCCGCTGTCCGGCCTGGCCTCGTCGGTCACGTCAGCTCCTCCTCGGTCTCCGGCATCCTACGCACGGGCATCCCTGGTGTTCGGCACCGATGAGTTCCCTCACTCGCGCTCGGCCCACATCCGTTCGGCGTGCTTGAACTCCTCGTAGCTGCGCGGTCCGTTGCGCCGCAGCCGGTCGTAGAACGCCTCACGGTCGACGTCGCGGAACTCGATCTGCTCGGTGAGGTAGGGCGAGACCGCGCCGCCCGGCGGGCGACGCCGACGGCCGGCTTCGTACCGTTCGAGGAAGGCTTCGACGTTGGCGGCCGACGTCCAGTCGGCCCGGGAGAGGATCCGACCGCCACGGCCGATCACGAACGTCATGTTCGGGAGCAGGCCGTAGGCATGGTGGGCGGTGCCGTCGAGGTCGTCGACCAGGATCGGACGTCGGATCCCGACCTCGTCGCGGAGCCGCCGAGCGTTGGCGAGCTTGGTGTGGATCGAGTCGTGGTGTGGGACGTGTTCGCCAGGATGTGCCTCACGTGTGTAGACGAAGTACCACGCCACGTCGGGGTGGCGGTCAGCCGCAGCGTCGAGCAGAGGACCCTCTGCTGAGCAGTACGGTCAGGTGAACGATCCGAACTCTACGACCACGGTGCGTCGCTGCCACACCGAGGACAACGCCACCTGGCTCCCGTCCTCGAGCAGGGTGCCGATGATCGCCGGTGCCGGCTCCCCAGCGTGGAGCAGGTCGGGCCAGGCGGCGAACTCCCGTTGCTCTGCGCCGGACGCGACGTAGCCGTCGAACGTCTCGTAGTTGTAGGTCGTCACGAGGTGTCCCTTCCGGCGGATCGGGTGAGGGTCATCGCGAAGCGCTCCGGGTCACCGTCACCAAGCGGGTGACCCGCACCGCAGCGGCGGGCGGGCCGGCGGTGACGCTAGCCCGACCATCCTGCGGGAGCGCGAACCGAGTGGCCCGTCGTGTCACGACGGGCCCGAGGAGGGGTCGTCGCCGGTCGGTTCCTCGACGGCGGCAACCAGCCGTGTGTACGCCGCGAGATCCAGGTCGGGCCGCAGCCGCTGCAGGGCCTCGATGACCCGCGACAGCACCTCGGCTTCGACGTGGCAGCGTGAGCAGCTCTCGAGGTGGGCGGCGACCCGCTCGGCCTGCCGTGGATCCACCTCGCCGTCGAGGAAGGATTGCAGCGTGTGTCGTACCTGTCGGCACCCGAGGCGTCGGCTCAAGGCGCGACCGCCGTGGCCACACCGTTGCCGCCTGCTCGGCGCATACGTCGCACCTCCCGGATCGTGCCCACCGATCGGATGTCGGTACGGGAGCGAACCCGCGTCCCGTCGCACGTGTTCCGTCGCCGCCGTCCGCGGCCGGCGATGGAAGTGCGATCTCGGCCGCCGTGTTCCCGACGACGCGGGCCGCGACGCCGCCGTCCGCGTTGGCGACACCGTCGATCGACCGGAAGGAGCCTCGTGGGCACCTACGACCTCGTCGTGCTCGGTGGCGGGACCGCTGGGCTCACCGCGGCGATCGGGGCCGCCAGCCAGGGCGCGCGGACCCTGCTCGTGGAACGTGATCGCACCGGTGGAGACTGCCTGTGGACCGGATGCGTCCCGTCGAAGGCGCTCCTCACGGTCGCCGAGCGGGTTTCGGCGGTTCGGACCGCCGGGACGTTCGGTGTCCATGCCGGCGCGGTGACCGTGGATCTCGCGGCCGCGATGGCCCACGTCAAGCAGGCGATCGCGACCATCGCGCCGCACGACTCGCCCGAGCGTCTGCGCAGCGAGGGCGTCGAGGTCGTCCGCGGCACCGGCAGGTTCACGGCACCCGATCGGATCGAGGTCGGCGGACGCACCGTGCGGTTCGCCCGTGCGATGGTCGCGACCGGGGCTGCGCCGCTGGTGCCACCGATCCCCGGACTCCGGGAGATGGAGCCGCTCACCTCCGACACGGTGTGGGATCTCACCGAGCTGCCCCGTCGGCTGGTGGTCCTCGGCGGTGGACCGATCGGCGCCGAGCTGGGCCAGGCCTTCGCCCGGCTCGGTTCGCAGGTCACCGTGGTCGAGATGGCGGACGGGCTGCTCCCGCGCGAGGAACCTGCGGCCCGCGAGCTCGTGGCTGACGCGCTGGCCGCCGACGGGGTGGACGTGCGGGTTCGCACCAGGGCGGTGCGGGTCGAGCAGCACGCCGACACGGCGCAGCTGGTGGTCGAGTGCGACGGGACGGAGCAGGCCGTGCCCTTCGACCAGGTGCTCGCCGCCCTCGGACGCCGGCCGGTCATCGACGGGCTCGGGCTCGCGTCAGCCGGTGTGGCGGTGGACCACCGCGGTGCCGTGGCGGTCGATGGGCGGCTGCGGACCAGCAACCCGCGGATCTACGCCGGCGGGGACGTCACGATGTTGCTGCCGTTCACCCACACCGCCAGCACCCACGGTGCGACGGTCGTCCAGAACGCCCTGTTCGGTCTGCGCCGGTCGGTGGATCACGAGCGGATCCCCTGGGTGACCTTCACCTCACCGGAGGTCGCCCGCGTCGGCCTGAGCGTCGCCGAGGCGCGTGAGCGGTTCGGCGACCGAGCGCGGGTCCGGACCCCATCCCACGCGCACCTCGACCGTGCGGTGGCCAGCGGCGAGACCGACGGCTTCGCCACCCTGGTCGGCGATCCGAGGGGTCGGATCGTGGGCGCAACCGTGGTCGGCCCGCGGGCCGGGGAGACGATCGGGGAGGTCGTGGCCTGGATGGCCGGTGGCGCGAAGCTGTCGACGATCGTGCGCTCACCTCACGCCTACCCGACCTGGAACGAGGACCTCACGGCGGCATCGCTGGAGGAGCTGCGGGCGCGTCTCCACCGCTACCGGCCCATCACCGGGGCACTGCTGCGGCTCCGACGGGGGCGCACCCCGCGGCGGTGAGGGCTCACGCCAGGATGCGGCCCGCGCGCCGGATCCGTTGCCCGATGGTGACCAGGACCATTGCGGCGAAGCCCCACGCGAGCCCGGGCATCCACCCCGGAACCAGCACCATCAGGCTGTGGACCACGATGGTCTCGGTGCCCTCGGCGAGGCTCCGGCCGAAGTGGAAGGTCCGCTCATCGGGTCGCTCGACCCCTCGCTCGGTGGCGGCGGCGGACAGTGCCAGGAGCGAGCCCCCGTTGACGTAGTAGGTGAGGAGGAGCACCAGG
Source organism: Nitriliruptoraceae bacterium (assembly GCA_007120465.1). Classification (GTDB taxonomy): domain Bacteria; phylum Actinomycetota; class Nitriliruptoria; order Nitriliruptorales; family Nitriliruptoraceae; genus CSSed11-175R1. Next base: position 24,700 of record SKNO01000216.1, on the reverse strand, counting down.
CAGGCCACGCGTGCGTCGGGGTTCCCGATCGCGCAGCCCACGACGAAGCTGCCGTAGGCGGCGAGATCGGCCGAGATGTCCGCCCAGCCGCCCAGCGGCGTGCTGCCTCCCGTCGCGCGGGCGAGCGGGCCGTCGACCCCATCGGGGAGGCGCGAGACCAGCCAGAGGGCCAACGCGGCCCACCACAGCGCGAGTGCCGCCGCCGTCGCGGCCGCCAGTGCGAGCAGGAGTCCCGTCAGGGTCATCACCAGTGGCGGGACCCCGTGGCGTGCGAGCCTGCGGGCCAGTCGATCGAGCGTGGGGGCCAGTGCTGCGCGGACCTCGGCGTCGATCACGATCGGACCTCGACGTCCGGGTCCGCTGCCGTGCGGGCATCGTCGCCCCAGCCGGGCGTTGCGGGCTCGTGGTCGGGTGACGTGGGTGTCCCCTCACGCCTCTCGCGGGGGACCGTCCACAGCGCTTCCGCCGGCAGGCCGAGCGTGAGGGCCGTGCCGGGGCCGACGTCGACCAGCGCGTCGTCGGCGACATCGACCGTCAACCGGATCCCCGCCACCTCGACGACCGCGCGGCTGCGGGTGCCGAGGAACGACGACGAGGTCACCCGCCCCTGGACCTGCTGTCCCGCACGCGGGTCTGCGACCGTGAGCCGCTCCGGGCGGACCGTCACCCAGACCTCGGGCCCACCTGGCGCACCGTCGGGGACGTGCAGCCGTCCGAGCGGGGTGTCGACGACCTCGCCGTGCCGGTGTCCGGGCACCAGGTTCGTGCTCCCGAAGAACCGGGCGGTCCGTTCGGTGGCAGGGCGCTCGAAGAACGTGCGCGGCGCACCGTGCTGGTGGAGCCGGCCGTCGAAGAGCAGCGCGATGTCCTCGGCGAGCACCACGGCCTCCTCCTGGTCGTGAGTGACCACCACCGTGGTGAGTTCCCGCTCGCGCTGCACGTCGAGGATCAGCTCGCGCATGCCGTCGCGCAGGTGCGCGTCGAGGTTCGCGAGGGGTTCGTCGAGCAGCAGCACCTCGGGCTCGAGGATCAGCGCACGTGCGAGCGCGACCCGTTGTCGTTGCCCACCCGAGAGCTCCGCCGGGCGGCGGCTCGCCAACCCGTGGAGTCCGACCCGGTCGAGCACCGCCTCCGCTTCGCGTCGGCGCTCCCGGCGGGGTACGCCGCGCATCCGCAGCCCGAACGCGACGTTGTCGCCTGCGGACAGGTACGGGAACAGCCGGTGATCCTGGAAGACCATCACCGCGCCACGGCGATCAGCCGGCACGTCGGTGACGTCACGGCCACCGAAGCGCACGCGCCCGGAGGTGGGGCTCAGCAGGCCCGCGATGAGCTTGAGCGCGGTGGTCTTACCGCACCCGGACGGGCCGAGCAGCGCGGTCACCGCCCCGCCGCCGATGTCGAGCGTGAGTCGGTCGAGCGCCACGACGGAGCCGTAGCGGTGGGTGAGTCCCTCCAGGTGGAGATCGATCACCGGGCACCTCCGAAGGTCGCGAGACCGGCGCCACCGAGCACGCGCGTGGTGGCCACCAGCAGCACGATCGCGGGCAAGCCGTGGAACAACGCGGTCGCGGCGGTGACCGCCGCATCACCACCCGAGGCGGTCGCGAACAGCAGGATCGGGAGGGTCACGACGCGCCCGCCACCGATCACGAGCGTCAGCACGTACTGCCCCCACGAGATCAGGAACCCGAACAGCGCGGCCACGGCCAGCCCGGGTGCGATGAGGCGGAGGGTGACGTGCCGCCGCGCCTGCCACCAGCTGGCACCGAGGGCGCGCGCCTGGGCCTCGAGCTCGAGTTCGGCGTTCGCGAACACCCCGGCGCTGAGCAGGACCACGTACGGCGTCGCCGGGATCAGGTGGACGAGCACGACGCCTGCGACGCCACCAGCGAGCCCGAGCCGCAGGAACACCACGTGGATGCCGAGGGCGACGGCGATCGTGGGCACCAGCACCGGCGAGAGCAGGAGCAGTTCGATGACCCGCTTGCCTCGGAAGCGTCGTGTCCCGAGCACCCGTCCCGCCGGTACCGCCACGACGAGAGAGACGATCATGACGACCACGGCGATGCCGACCGTGTCTCGCAGGGCGGCCCAGGTTCGACCGTCGGGATCGAGCACGATCGCCCACGCGCGCGTGCTCCACCGCTCCGGGACCACCTGCGGGTAGAAGTAGCCGTCCGCGAGGCTGGCCAACACGAGCGGGACGAACGGCAGCAGCAGCAGCGTGAGCATCGTGCCGACCACCACGGATCGGACCGACCCTCTCCGGCCGGACCCGACGCCTTGCACCTCGGCGGGCGAGCTCGTGGGACGGGAGTCGATCGCGGTCACGCGGCGTCCTGCCGGACCGTCCGACGCGCCAGGGTGGTCCCGGCCACGACCACGGCCAGGACGAGCAGCGTGATCACGGCGCTGATCGCCATCGCCTCGGGTCGGGAGGCGAGATCGACGTCGGTGTAGCGCTGGTGGGCGAGCACGGGCAGCACGGCGGGGAAGCTGCTGCCGAGCAGGAGGGGGACCTCGAAGGTCCCGAAGGTGAAGGCGAACACGATCACCGCGGCCGAGAGGACCCCTGGCAGGAGTAGGGGCAACGTCACGTGGCGCAGTCGTTGCCAGGACGTGGCGCCGAGGGTCCGCGCCGCCTCCTCAAGGTCATCCCCGGTCGAGTGCAGGATCGCGAGGGCCACGATGCCGACGAAGGGCACCTCCTTCCAGACGTACTGGACGATGATCCCGATCGCGTAGGGATCGAAGACGAGCGCCGGGAAGCTGGCTGGCTCGTCGATCATCCCGATGCGGGTGGCGGCCCGCGACAGCAGGCCGCTCTGGCCGAGCAGGGAGAGGATCGCCACCGCCCCGATGACGTGGGGGACGGGCAGGTTGAGCTGGAAGAGGGTCGTGGTGAGGCGTCGCCCACGTCCCAGGCCACGCAGGAGGAGGGCGGCCCCGATGCCGAGGACGACCGCGAGCGTCGAGGAGACGACCGCGACGTGGAGCGTCAGGAGCAGGGACCGGCCGACCTCCGGGTCGACGAGTAGTCGCCGGTACGCGTCGAGCGACGGGCGTGCGGAGGGGTCGGTCCCGAGCAGGCCGAAGGATCGGACCAGCGCCAGCACCACCGCGCCCCCGAAGAGCGTCAACACGAGCGTGACCGCTGGCGTCAGCGCCGCCCAGGTCCGGACGCTCTCGTGCCGCAGCGCTCGCCGAGCGCGGGTGTGGAGCACCGATCGGTCGCCCATCAGGACCGCGGACGGCGTTGACGGATGAACCGGTTCCAGTCGTGCTCGAGGGCCTGGGTGTGCTCGCCCAGCGAGTCGGGCAGCCGAACCTCCGCGAGTCGGTCCTGGTCCACGGCGGTGTCGCCCAGGCCGCGCACGATCGTGTCCAGCGTGGTTGCCTGGCCGTCGTCGAGGCGGTCGATCGCGATCGCGAGTCCGTCACCCCAGCCGTTCGCGGGATCGAGCTTCGCCGCCTGGAGCTCCGGTTCGAGGACGAGGTCGGCGAAGACCATCGCTGCGGCGGGGTCGCCGGCGTTGACGGGGATGGCGAGGTAGTGGTGGTCGGCGATCGCGCCGGTGTCGAACACGAAAGGTCGTGCCGTCGGGGGCAGGGTGCCGGCGTCGACGTTGGCGCCGATCCCGGCTGGCAGTTGCGTGAAGGTGAGGTCGACCTCGCCGTTGGCGAACAGCCGGTCGAGATCGGCGATGTCGTTGGGGTAGGTCTCCCCGCCACGCCACAGGTGGGGTCGCAGATCGTCGAGCAGGTCCCACAGGGGTGCAGCGGCCTGCACGTAGGCGTCCTCGTCGAACCCGTCGACCCACGGGTCCGGGCCACCGGCGAGCTCGTAGAACCACTGCTTGACGAACCGTGTGCCGTGGAAGGCTGGTGGTGCCGGGTAGGTGAACCGGCCCGGGTTGTCCACGATCCAGTCGGCGAGTTCGGCGTAGGAGCGGGGGAGCTGCGTCGGGTCCGTGCGTGCCGTGTCGTAGACGAACTGGAACTGAGCGCTGCCCCACGGCGACTCGGCGCCGTCGACGGGCCGGCCGGCATCGAACGCGATGGCGGGGTCGGTCCAGTCCACCAAGGCGGCGTTCGGTAGCTGTTCGGCCCATCCGGACAGCAGCGCGTCCGCTTGGCGCATCGTGGCGAAGTTCTCGCCGTTGATCCAGATGAGATCGACCGCACCGCCGGAGGTCCGTCCGGCCTCGAGTTCGGCGAGCACCGCGTTGACGGCGTCGGCGGTGTCGGCGAGCGGGACCCGATTGAGCGTGATCCCGAACCCCGACAGTCGCGGCCCGTACACCTCGTCGACGAACCGGTTGATCTCGGCGCTGCCACCCCACATGTACAGGTCCAGCGTCGTGCCGTCGGCCGCGGCGAGGACGTCCTCCCAGTCACCGGGATCGATGGAGGACCCCTCTCGGGTGACGTCGCCGGTCGCATCGGCGGCGCCGCAGGCCGTCGAGACGAGGGCGAGGAGCAGCAGGGGGATCGCCCCCCGGATGCGGGTGTGCACGGCGGAGACCCTCCGACGACGGGAACGGTGGGGCCTCACGCTGGGCGTGGCCCCCGAGCCACCCAACCCGGTTCGACGACGGATGCTTCCACCCGACCAGGACGGAAGGCTCCTCGTCCTCAGCGTGTTGACCCGGACCACGAGCGACCAGGATGGTTCGGTGAGCGGTAGCGTGTGTGAGGTGGCGAACGAGACGCGCGAGGACCGGTTCCGGGAGCAGGTGCTCTCGGAGCTCGAGGTGCTCTACCGGGTGGCGCGACGGTTGACGCGCAGCACGACCGAGGCGGAGGATCTGGTCCAGGACGCGCTGCTGCGCGCCTACCGTGGGTTCGACGGGTTCGACGGTCGCTACCCGCGAGCATGGCTGCTGACGATCCTCCGTAACACCCACTACAACCGGCTACGCAAGCGTCGTCCGGACCTGCTCGACGACGAGGTGGCACAACGGCTCCCCGACCAGGGAGTGGACGGTCGCCAGGACGGGACGTCCGAGCGGGCCCTGCACGACCAGTTCGACCCGCTCGTCCGCGACGCGATCGCGGCGCTGTCGGCCAACCATCGGGCGGTCGTCGCGCTCGTCGATCTGGACGGGCTGAGCTACCAGGAGGCCGCGGATCTGCTCGAGGTCCCGGTCGGGACCGTGATGAGTCGCCTCCACCGCGCCCGACGCAAGGTTCGCGCTCACCTGGAGCAGTCCGGCTTCATGGAGTCAGACCGATGAGGATCCGTCGTAGACAACCCTTGCCGCTGCCACCGGAGCCCGACTGCCACGAGGTCGGCGCGGTGCTGCAGGGCTACCTCGACGGCGAACTCGGGCCCGAGGACGCCGAACTCGTCACCGAGCACCTCCGGCACTGCGATCGATGCTCGATCGAGGCGACCACCGTGGAACGGGTCATCGACGCGATCAGGCAGCAACGGCCTGACCTCGATCCTGGTCCGGTCGAACGGCTCACCGGGTACGTCGAGCGCCTCACCCGAGGCGGTCCCCCGAGCGGGCCACCTGCAGGTGGCTGACCCCTCCGGGGTCCGGGTGGGCGTCGCGCCGATCGCTAGGCCGACGTGTCGGTCGCGGCGTGGGCGGGCTCATGCTCCGGGCAGTTGACGCGAAGATCGGCTGGAGGGAGGTCGAGCTCGAGCAGCGTGCATCGGTGTCCACCGGTCGGCGTCGGTTGGTGGAAGTGGCAGGTCATGCAGGTGCGGGCGACCGCGATGTGTCCGGCGTCGACGTGTCGTGCGATGAGGGTCAGCAGGCCTTCGAGGATCGCTTCCTGGTCGCTGTGGTGCAGCGCACCGACACGGTGGACGAGCTCGCGCTCGGCTGCCCGCAAGCGGTCGACGAGGTCGCTCCCCACGGCGGTGAGCGCGACGGCGGTGCGTCGGCGGTCGGCATCGTCACGGTCGCGCGTCACGAGCTCCTTGTGCTCCAGCGCCCCGAGGGAGTCGGTGATCGTCGGTTGCGACACCCCCAGTTCGCGGGCGAGACGACCCACCAGCGGTTCGGGGGGAGGACCGTCGGCGAGCGTGGTCAGCAGGTCGAGCTGGAGGGGGGTGAGCCCGTGGTGGGAGGCGATCGCCTGACGGTGCGATCGTCGTCCGCGGGCAAGTCGATCCATGGCCGCCACGATCTTGACCGCCACTCGGTCGTTCCGGTCATCCACGTCGGTTACCGCCGGGTCGGTCACCACGGTGCAGCACGGTCCGGTCTCACCCGACGCATGGACGCCCCGGTTCGCAGACCGGTGCATCGTGAGGTGCCGGCTGGGTTGGCGCAGCACCGGGGGTCGGGTGCTCGGTCAGCAGGCGCCCGATCTGCGCACCGAGCGCGAGCTCGTCGAACGCACCGAAGGCCGAGTGGGCGATACGCCCGTCACGATCGATCAGCACCGTGGACGGCGTGCCCCGCAGCTGGTAGCGCTGCATCGTCACGGGGACCGGATCGTTCTCGTGCCGGTCGATCGCGATCGGGAACTCGAGCTGGTACTCCGACACGAACGCCGCCAGAGCGTCGCGCCCCATGACGTCGTGATGCTCGAAGACGGTGTGCAGGCCGATCACCGTGACGTCGGTCGATGGGAACGACCGGTGGACGCGTTGCGCCAAGGGCAGGCCGTAGGCCACGCACCCGGGGCAGAGCATCTGGAACGTCTCGAGCATCACGACGCGACCGCGCAGCTCGGCCAACGTGACGGGGAGGCCCTGGAGCCATCCGCTCACGTCGAGTTCCGGTGCCGTGCTTCCTGTCCGCATGGCGGAACCATAGGAGTCCGATGTATATCCGTCAAGGCGCCGGCGCACGGGTGCGAGCGGGGGGACTCGAACCCCCACAGGCCGTGAAGCCCACCGGGACCTAAACCCAGCGCGTCTGCCAGTTCCGCCACGCTCGCGAGCGAGGAGAACCTACCGCTGGCCTGCGGCAACGCCGAACGGATATCCCGCGCTCCTCGATGGGGGTGAACCTGGACACGGGCGCTCGACGAGTCACGTTACGGCCCACCCAGGGTCGCCGTCACCTCGTGCCAGGTGTCGCGATCGGCAGCTTCGTCAGGCCGGCCAGGTCAACGGTGTCGAGCGCCACATCACCGCCGGCTGCTCGACGACATCCGCGACCATCTTGAGGGAAGAGTCGCAGCCGCCCGGCGTTCTCAACGTTCGATGGGTCGTCGCGCACGATGGACTGGTCGTGCCATCGGCGAGGGAGGCTGGAGATGGCCATTCGGCATCTCGAGCTTGTTTCGCGACGTGACGCTGGAGGTCGGTGACCGGGGCTCAGGTGAGCCGGTGGTGTTCACCCAGACCGCGTTGATCGTCGACGAGCTGTTGCGGTTGGCGAGCGAGTTGGCGCTCGCGGACGGCTTCCGGAGGATCGTCCACCAGCGTCGTGGCGACGCCGGCAGCTCGCCGGTCGACGGTCCCCGTTCGATCCCACGTGATGAGGCAGACGGCCGGTCCACCGCTCCCGGTTTCGTTGGACACCTGATCGACAGGTGACACCGATGGCCGAGGGCGGTGGACTGGAGACCTCGGCGAGGTGTGAGGCCACGGTGTCGGCCCACCTGGTGGTTCGGCATGACCTGTCTCGCGTTCGTGTTGCACGCCATCCCTGTCGATGCTGTGGAACTCGACCTGCCGCAGCCGCCGGTCCTTGCGGGCTCTCCTCGCCTCCGGTGAGATCGTCGGGCCTCGGCCGACCAGCCGAGGCCCGAGTCAGTAGCTCCGTTCGCCTGTCTGCTCAGTCTGCAGGTCCGAGGAAGATCGGGAGGGCGGCGGCGAGCTCAGCGCAGTTCAACCAGGGTGTGAGCGGTGCCCCGGGTACGACGTCGATGCCGGCGTTGTGCGTCAATGCGCCACCGGCGGTGCCCACGTGGAGGTGCGCGTGGTGGGAGTGCAGCGGGACACTCCGGCCGGCGGCCAGGTCCACGCACCGCCTCCACCCGACGACGAAGAGGTTCCCGTCGACGACCTCGAACTCCGGCTGGTGGACCATCATGTGCGGGTGGTCCGGCAGCTCGTGCTCCCCGGCCACACTCGCCCCGACGGCCACCGTCGCCAGCAAAGCGACGCTGAGCACCAGGATGACCGTTCGCTTCATCGCAGTTCCTTGTCGCTCGGGCGCCAGCGTCGATGCTGACGCTCCAGGTCCCCGCACCGGTCGGCGCGCGGCACCGTGACGCTCCGCTCCGCTCGTTACGGCTCCGTTACCGTCGCGACGACCGGGGATCCGTCCGCCCGCAACGGTCACGTGACGCTGCCGAGCCCTCGTGGACACTCCGGCCGCAGACCGCGCACCGCCGTCGCCGAGGTCCGCGTCGTACCTCGGTCGCGGGAACCGGAGTCACGTCCCTGGCGGGCGGTCATCGGGGCGAGGACGCGTCCGGTCGTGCTTGCCTGCCTCGGGTGTAGACCGCGATGACGTCGTGGATGGCGGTGAGGTCCTCGAGCGGGTTACCGGCGACAGCCAGGATGTCGGCGTCCTTGCCGGGCTCGAGGGTGCCGACGGTGTCGGCGATCCCGCACACCTCGGCCGCGACAGCCGTCGTGGCGGTGATGGCCTGTGCGTTGGTCATCCCGATGGTCGGAAGGAAAGCGACGACACCGTGGGGTAGCACGTGGTGAGGCTTGCTCGGTCCGACGCCGGCATCGCTGCTGCACACGATCCGGCCCCCCGCTCGGAAGAGGGTCCTGTGGTTGTTGATGATGGCGTCGACCCGCTGGCGGATGTCCGCAGGTGGCGCATCGGCGCCCGGCAGGAAGGCACCGTCCACGCAGATCGCCACGTCGCTGCGAGCGAGCCGTTCGAGTAGCTCGGGGTCAGCGTCGACACCCTCCGCGGTGAAGAACGTGCAGTGCTCGATCGAGTCCGCTCCTGCAGCCAGCGCATCGGCGATCCCCCGGCTGCCGTGCGCGTGCGCGGCGAGTTTCAGGCCGTGGGCATGGGCCTCGTCCACCGCAGCGGCGAGCTCCGCACGGGTGTACTGCGACTCGTGGGGTCCGTATCTGGTCGTCAGTACCCCGCCGGTGGCCATGATCTTGATCACGTCGACACCGTGCGCCACCCGGTCCCGGACCGCCTGGCGGACGCCATCGGGCCCCTCGGCCTCCCCGCCGAGGAACCAGCAGTGCCCGCCGGGGACCGTCAGGGGTGGGCCGGCAGCAAGGATGCGAGGGCCGACCTCGGGGCCGGACCGGAACGAGTCGCGCAGGGCCAAGCCGAGGTAGCCGCGATCACCGAGATCCCGGATCGTGGTGATCCCCACGGCGAGGGCCCGCTGCGCAGCCAGCCGCATCCGTCGCAGCAGAGCGGTGTCATCGAGCGACTGCAGAGACGCGACCGGGTCGTGCGATGCGTCGAAGGCCAGATGCTGGTGCACGTCGATCAGGCCGGGTAGCAGCGTGGCATCTCCCAGATCGACGACGGCTGCCGGCGACAGCGACGCCGTCCGCCGCCCTAGATCGACGATCCGGCCCCCTTCGACGGCGATGGCCCAGTCGTCGAACGCCTGCGGCGTCCGGCCGTCGAACAGTCGCCGTGCGGTGAGGAACATCCTCGGTGAGCCGCCCTGGAGCAGGGTGGTGACACGGTCGCTCATGGGCGGCTACCAGTCGACAAGCTTCCAGATCTCCGGCTCGAGGGTCTCCGGCTCGCCGATGTCGGCGAAGGTCGCCACCGCCCTCTTGAGGTACCGCATGGCTTCGTCCCCCTGACCGCTGGCCCGGAGCAGGTCAGCGAGGTTGTTGAGGATCGCTGCCTCGCGGTGACGGTCGCCCTGTTCCCGGCAGCGCGCGAGCGCGGTCTTGGCCAGTTCGAGGGCGACGGGGACATCCCCCTCGTCGGCGCAGGCGAGCGCCAGGTTGTTCATCGCTGCGACGGTCGACGCCGGGTCGCGCGCCGACTCAGCGAGTTCCAGGCTGCGCGCGAGGTGGGAGACCGCGACGCCCGGCGCACCATCGGACCGGTTGATGATGCCGAGGATGTTGTGCGCCTGTGCCGTGGCGAGTGCATCGCCCGACGACTCAGCCAGCCGCAGGCTGCGCTCCGCCCGCTCGCGCGCTTCTGGCGTCGCACCGCGCCGGTGTGCCGCGAGGCTGAGCTCGCTCTCAAGTCCGGCCCGCAGCGGGGACGCCTCGTCGGCTGCGAGCGCGGTCAGGGCCGCCTCGAGGTGGACCTCCGCGGCGGCCCAGTCGCCGCGACGCTCGTGAACGCCGGCGATGCGCTGCTCGAGACGCGCGAGATCGAGCCGATCGTCGCTGATCGCGGCGGCTCCCTGGTAGCTGTTCACCGCGCCCCGGTAGTCGCCGAGCAGGCTCAACACGTCGCCGATCGCCTCGTGGAGCCGCGGCTCGTCGGGGTGGCCGAGTGCCAATGCGGCGCGGTAGTGCTCCACGGCGTCGGCGTTGGCAGCGAGCGCCCGGGCCTCGTCGCCGGCCCGGACGAACAACCGCGCCGCCTCCGCATCGTGACCGGCCAACCGCAGGTGCTGTGCGACGACCGAGAAGGGCACCTGTCCCTCGGTGCTACGTCCGCGTCGCTGGAGCGAAGCCGCGGCACGTGCATGGAGCAGACGCCGGCGGGCGATGCTGGCCTGCTCGTACACGATCGTTCGCAAGGCGTGGTGGCGGAAGTCGTAGCGCGCCGGGGCGATCGTGCCGGCGACCTCGGTGATGACGTCGGCAGCGAGCAGCTCCTCGAGCGCCTCGACGGTCTCCTCGTCGGACCGCCCGCTGGCATGGAGGAGGGCATCGAGGTCGAAGGAGCGTCCGATCACCGCGGCTGCCGTCAGCACCTGCCGTGCGGTCTCGGACAGCCCCAGCAGACGCTGTGTGAGCAGGTCACGCACCCCTGCGGGCACGGACCAGGTGTCGTCGTCGGTGGTGTCGCTGAGGATGGCGAGGTACTCGGCAACGAACAGGGGCAGACCCTCGGTCTCCTCGAACAGCCGGATGGCGAGGTGGTCGTCGCCGGTTCCCGCGTGTCGTGCCAGCTCGGCGACCTCGTGGCGGTCGAGGCGCTCGATACGAAGGTGCGTCGCCGAATCCTCCGCGGTGAGTCGCCGCAAGGGATGATCGCGGGCGACCTCCTCGGACCGCCACGACAGCACCAGGCACAGTGACATCCCCGCCAACCGATGCGCCAGGTAGGTGAGCAGGTCCTGCGAGGCAGCGTCGACCCAGTGCAGATCCTCGAACACGACCAGGGCTGGACGAGCGGGTGCGCCGGATGCTGCCAACGCCTGGCGGACGCCTTCGTAGAACCGACGATCCGCTTCACGGCTGCCCAGCGGCGCGGGCCGCGGCAGAGCGCTGTCCCGGTCGAGCAGCTCGGGGACGAGCCGCGCGACCTCGGTGAGCCAGGCACGGGCGATGGCGCGCCCCGCGTCCTGCGGCGCCGTCGCACGGAGCGCGTCGGCGATCGGGCCGTAGGCGACGGTCTTCTCCCCCGGGTAGCAACGGACCAGCACGGAGACGGCACCGTCGCGGTCGACCCGTGCGGCCAGCTCCTGGAGGAGGCGGGACTTCCCGACGCCGGCCTCCCCCTCGACCATGACCAGCTTCCCGTGTCCGCTCGCCGACCGGTGGATCCGGGCCAGTTGCTCGAGGTCGTCGTCGCGCCCCACCATCGGCAGAGACCCGGAGGCACCTCGCGCCTGCGAGGCGGTGGGGGCTCCCTGCTCAGGGCCGCGTTGCCGTTCACGTGTCGGCGGGAGCGAGAGCGGCGGCGCGGCGGGTGCACGCCCAGCCAGGATCTCCTGGTACAGGCTCGTCGTCTCCTCCAGCGGCGGAACCCCGAGCTCGCGCTCCAGGGTGGCGACGCACTCGCGGTACTGGCGGACGGCCTCGCCGCGGTGGCCCATCCACGCGTGAAGGAGCATGAGCCGGCGATGGGTCGGCTCATGGAGGGGATCCATGCCCAATCGACGTCGCGCGAGCGCGGATGCGTCCTCCAGTTCGCCGCGGTGCACCAGGGACTTGATGAGCAGGTCGAGCGCAGCCGCCAGTTCGCCATGAAGCGCTTCGGCCTGGAGGTACTGCCAGTCGTCGAAGCCTGGGCTGTCACGGAGCGCGAGTCCGTGCAGGAAGTCGCCGCGATGGAGTGCTACAGCGTCGCGCAGCAGGTCGACACAGGTTGCGCACGGAGGGCCGTCGTCGTGTGTACGTGCCTGTGAGAGCTCCTCCTGGAAGGTGCTGACGTCACATCGGAAGGTGCCGGCTTCGAGCCGCACCTCATCGCGGTCGATGCGCAACGCCACTTCGCCGATGCCCGCCTTGAGGACCGAGAGGGTCCGGCGGAGCGCACCGCGGGCGCGAGCGCTGTCGCTCGCTGGCCAGAGCAACGTCGCGAGGGTGTCGCGACGTTGCGACCCGTCGACGGCCAGACGGGCGAGAACGGCGACGGCCTTCCGCGTGTCGAAGGTTGCAGGCTCACCGTCGATCTCGACCCTGACGGGACCGAGCAGGTGGAGAACCAGTCCGCCCATCCGCCGTCTCCTGGGACGTCACGGCCGAGCACCGGGACCGACCGGCGGTAACGGCGTGAGCCTAGATGGCGCCCGTTACGGCCGGACAGCCTGAGGACCGTAACGCTCCGAGGCGATCCCGTCGAGCGTCCCCCGATGACGGCAGGGACCCGGGGGTCGCCGACCGTAACGCTGCCGGAACGACGGTGAGATACGAGCGGAGAGCGACCGGAGGCCGATCCGGGAGGGAGGCACGGTGACGGGGCCGTGCAGGCCTTGTCGGAGCGACCCCTGCGCGTCGCAACGCCGAGCAGCGCAAACGTGTGGTTCGGGGAGGGCCGATGACCGCCGCATGGGTGATCCCGCGGACGGGTGTGGCCGGCGCGACAGCTTTCGCCCGGATCGCCCGACAGGAGGCCGCGATGAGCAACGACAACCTCGGAGGGCATGGCCGGACGGTCGCGGCAGATAGAACCGTTCGGCGAAGGACACGTGATGGTGGGTCGGCCCGAGGGACGTCGAGTCTGGCACCGCTGCTGGCGATCGGAGGCGTGTGCGGGCTGGCCTGGGCGGCCGGCTACGCCCTGTCGGGACGTGGCCGGCTATGGGGACGCCTCGTGTGCGGGACGCTCGCGATGACGGCGATCCCGCTGTGGGCGATGACGGTGACGGGGTTCGGCGGCCCCGGCCTGGCCGTGGCCACGCCTCGAGGCCTGTGGGTGGCCCGGTACTACTGGTCGTTCCTGGCGGTCCTCGGGCTCGCGTGTGCCATCCCGCACCGTGCTGTCACCGATGCTGGATCGCAGGCCGGCGTGACCGGCTGCCCGCGGAACGGTGCAGGGCGGGGTGGGCCGTCGCACGGATCGGCTCTGCGGCACGGCACCGGCTGCGAACCGGTCCGTAACGGGCTCGTCACGCCGCCGAACGACACTGAGGGCCGCACGTCGTGGTGTGAGGGAGACCGGTGGCCGGCATCTTCACCCGGGCCTGGCTGGCCTGGCTGCTGTGGTGCATCTCGGCCGTGCTCGCGATCGCCTTGGGGGCATCGTCGCGAGCGACGTTGCTCGACCTCGTGAGGCCGGGCGACGATGCTGGTCGCCTCGGCACGGTGATGGACGGCAGGCCGAGATGAACACACGTCGTTGGGTCGTCGTCGGTCTGGCCGCAGTGACCGTCGGCGTGCTCGCCCTGCACGTCATCTCACCTCAGCCGGGCCAGGTGGGCGCGGGAGAGGTGGATTACTGGCCGTGGGCGGTCGGCCTGGTGGCCTACCCCGTCGCTGCCGCCCTCATCCTGATCAAGCGCCCCGGCAACGGCGTCGGGCGCACCCTGGGCGTGGTCGCGCTGGCCTCCCTCGCGATCTTCGGCACCTGGTGGTACATCGGGCACCAGCCGGATGCACCGCTGGCTGCCGCGGCCGAGGTGCTCAACGCGATCGCCGTGATCCCCCAGTTCGGTGCGATGGTCGCCCTGCTCTACGTCTTCCCCACGGGCCGGCCTCGCAATCGGGGCTATCGCGCGATCTTGACGGTGTTCGGGTCGCTTCTCGCCGGCACGACACTGCTGTGGCTGCTCTCCCCCGGACCGCTCCCTCTCACCGGACGGGCGAACCCCGCGGGCGTGCTTCCGGCATGGACGCGGTCGGTCGCCGACCCGCTGTGGGGGCTCCTCCTGGTCGCCTTCGCGGTCCCGGGCATGGCATCGCTCGTCGGACGCTGGCGACGCGCTGGCGCCGTCGAGCGGGCACAACTGCACTGGTTCGTCGCGGCCGCCGTGTTGACCCTGGCCACGGTCGCCGTGCTCGACACGATCGAGACAGCCCTCCCCGACGCCCGCCTGGCTGAGCTCGTGCTCGGCGTGCTGGTCACCCTCGCGCTGTTCTGGGCGCTTCCTGGTGCGGTGTTGATCGCGGTGACCCGCTACCGGCTCTACGAGATCGACCGCCTGATCAGCCGCACGGTCACCTACGGCCTGGTGCTGACGATGCTGACCGGCGTCTTCGCCAGCGGGGTACTGCTCGCCGGCTGGTTGCTGCCCACCGACAGCGAGGTCGCCGTCGCCGCCTCCACACTGACTGCTGCGGCCCTGTTCAACCCACTCCGACGCGGTGTCCAGGCCCGGGTCGATCGCCGGTTCAACCGGGCGCGCTACGACACCGCCCGGGTCATCGACGCGTTCGGGACGCGCCTGCGCGACGCCGTCGACCTCGAGCAGCTGTCGACCGACCTGCTCGACGTCGTCACCACCACCATGCAGCCGTCGACGGTCAGCCTCTGGGTCGTCGGCGATCACCGATGAGCGACACGCGTCCCCCAAGGAGCCGGCAGGATGCCGGGGACCGACACGCGACCGGCGGGGTCGAACGGATCGTGGCCGTGCTCGTCCTCGCCAGCATCACCGGGTTGTATCTGGCCGGGGTGACGCTCACCGTCCGCACCGGCCAGCCCGACTGGCCGAACACCGCGACCGGCCTGGCGTTCTTCGCCTTCCCCACCGTTGGCACGCTGATCGCCTTGCGCCGCCCGCGCAACCGCATCGCCTGGTTGTGCCTGCTGATCGGGTCGCTGTTCGCGCTCGAGACCGCGCTGTGGGGAGCGGCCCTGTATGGCTTCGCCCATCCCGGAGCGGTCCGCCGACCGGAGCTCCTGGCGGTCATCGCCGACCCTCTCCCGCTGCCTGGCATCTTCCTGATCGCTACGCTCCTGGTGCTGCTGTTCCCCGACGGTCACCTCCCCTCCCCCCGGTGGCGGTGGCTCGTCTGGCTGTCGGTGGTCAGCATCGCCGGTATCTACCTCCTCGGACTGGTCGCCCCGGACACGTCCTCGGGTTGGGGGCGCCCCACGGTGGACAACCCCATCGCTGTCGACGCGTTCGACGTGCTGGAACCGATCGTCGTCGTGCTGTTCGTGTGCGTCGCCGCGTCGCTGGTCGCGCTCGTTCGCCGCTACCGGCGATCGAGCGGGATCGAACGGCTGCAGTTCCGTTGGTTGCGTGCTGCCGGTGTGGCGACGATCGTCATCTGGCTGATGGCGGTGTTCGTCCTGGAGCCATGGTTGGGCTACGAGGCGGCCCTGATCGCCACGACCTCGTTCGTACTGGTCCCGGTCGCGATCGGCTTCTCGGTGACGCGGTACCGGCTGTACGAGATCGACCGGCTGATCAGCCGCACGGTCACCTACGGCCTGGTGCTGACGATGCTGACCGGCGTCTTCGCCGGCGGGGTGCTGCTGGCCGGATGGCTGCTGCCCACCGACAGCGAGGTGGCGGTCGCCGCCGCAACGCTGACCGTCGCGGCCGGGTTCAACCCGCTCCGACGCCGCGTCCAGGCTCGCGTCGACCACCGCTTCAACCGCGCCCGCTACGACGCAGACCGCGAGGTGGCGCGCTACGCCGAACAGCTGCGCAGCGAGGTTGACCTCGACGAGCTGACGGCCGGCCTGCTCGCTGTCGTGACCACCACCATGCAGCCCAACACCGCCACCTTGTGGATCCGCGGTGAACGCCCATGAGGCCCCACCCTCCATCCGCATCCGGCCTGCCCCACCGGTCCGCACCCTCCACGGATGCGCTGCCAGATCTGTCCCACGGTGCCACGGTGGACGCACCGCTGCCTGATGGTCTCATGCTGCGCACGGCCACACCCGCCGACATCATCGACGCAGCACGCCTGCTCGGGGACCGCGGTGAACCGAGCGACGCTGGCGATCTCGAGCTGATCGTCGGTACCGAAGGCTGCGAGGGTGTCGCGGTCGTGCTCCAGGGCGACCGCGTCGTATCGACCCTGACCCTGCTCGACGAGGTCGTGCACGTCGACGGCGTCCCGGTGCCGACCGGCCAGGTGGACCTGGTCGCGACCGACCGCGACTTCGAGGGACGCGGGCTGGTGCGAGCACTGATGGACTGGGCACACGGGAGGTCCCGCGATACCGGCCACCTGCTGCAGGTGATGGTCGGCATCCCCTACTTCTACCGCCAGTTCGGCTACGAGTACGCGATCCCGATGCCACCCTGGCGTCCACTCGTGGCGGTGCCCCCGACCAGCGACGGCGTGGTCGTGCGCCCCGCCGTACTGGAGGACATCCCAGTACTCCAGGCGCTCCAGGAACAGGCGCAGGCCTCCGCCGACGTGCGCATGGGCCACCGGCCGCGATGCTGGCGCTGGCTGATCGAGCGCGGCGGGCCCACCTTGTGGGTCGCCGAGGACGACGGTGCGGTCGTCGGGATGTCGCGCACGGAAGGTGACGCCGTCGGGGAGTTGGCGGCCCCGGCAGATGAGGTGCTCCTTGCCCTGGTCGCCCACGCCGCGGAGCACGCTGATGAGAAGATCGCGGTGCAGCAGCGCACGGGTGTGGGCTCCGCCCTCGAGTCGTTCCTGGGCGCGCCCACCGAGCAGCCTGACTGGTACTACGCGCGCGTCCCGGACATGGCATCGCTGCTCGGGCACCTGGCCCCCGCGCTGCAGGCTCGGCTTCGCGCGGCCGGACTCGGCGATCGCGAGCATGAGGTGCTGCTCTCGTCGTGGCGGTCGCATATCCGCTTCACGATCGGACCATCGGGGTTCCGGGTCCTCGGCCAAGGTGGCGCCGAGCAGGCACCCATCAGCAAGGGGGGGAGCGGCGTGCCTCCGGATGCGCTCGCCTCGCTCGTACTCGGCCCCTACGGCGCCGCCGGTCTCGAGGAACGCCTCCCCGACTGCCTCCTCGGGCAGCAACGTGACCTCATGACCGCACTGTTCCCGCCGCGTACCGCCGATCTGCACACCTTCTACCTCCCGGACTGACCGGCCCACCGCGGGAAGCCCGACGGGGTCGGCGTCGGCAGCCATCGGCGGCGCACGAACCCGGCTCGCTGCGACGTCCCGACGTGCCGTAACGATTCGGGAACACCCACCGGCCATGCTCCTCCCGTCCGACCGATGAGGTGAACCATGAGCACGAGGACCGTCGCCGCCGTGGGTCGCGGGAACGCAGCCGGCCGTGAGGCGGCCGCCGCCTGGCGACGACTGGCCGCCGGGCTCGGCGTGGTCGTGGCCACGGGACACCTCGGGATCGGTGCCCTCTATCGCGACGGCGATGCGGTCGCGGTCGCGGTCAGCTTCGTCCTGGGACTCGCCCTCACGCGGGTGCGGCGAGGGACGGTCGGCATCATCATCCTGGCCCTCGCCTTCGGGAATGTGACCTTCTGGACCGTTCCGGCGACGATGACCAACATGATGGGACGACCGGGGTTCGCGGCGGTGGCTGTCCCCGGCGTGATGGCCGTGCTGTCGATCGCGGGGCTCGTGGCGTCGGTGGCTTCGCTCCTGCGATCACGGCACGGGATCGCCGGCGTAGCTGGTAGCGCCAAGGTCGCCGCCACCGCCGGCGTCGGCATCCTGATCGTCCTCGCTGTCGCCGTGCTCCCCGGAGGTGCCGCGGTCGGGCCCGAGCCCGGCGATCATGTGGTCATGACCGACGCGACCGCGTTCTCCCCACGCTACCTCGACGTCGAGGCAGGCACGGTCGGCATCTACGTCGAGAACCGTGACTACTTCTGGCACACGTTCACCGTCCACGAGTTGGGGGTCCATGTGCGTGTCCCCGTCGGCGGGTCCGGACGGGTCAGCTTCGAGGCACCCGCCGGCAGCTACGAGATCGTGTGTGCGATCCCGGGCCACCAGACCGCAGGCATGATCGGGACGCTCACGGTGGCCGGAGGATGATGGCATGACGGCGACGACCGGCAGCTCCAGGCGTATCCCGTGGCTCCGCCTACCGAGAGGCGACGAGCGGCGGACACGTCGTGTGGACCGCCAGGCCGAGCTCGACCGCGAGCTCGCAGCCGTCGAGAGCGAGACACCGTCGATCGACATCGCCCCCCACGACCCGGTGCTGGCCTACTTCCAGGGTTCGCCGGAGCCGGTCCTGGTCGACCAGCTCAGGATCGAGTCGCCGGGGGTGCAGGCGCTGCGCGACGCCGGCGTCACGCTGGTCGTGCCGCTCGTGACACAGGGGGAGCTGATCGGTCTGCTCAATCTCGGCGAGCGCCTGTCCGAGCAGGAGTACTCGGCCGATGACCGCAAGCTGTTGGAGAACCTCGCCGGCCAGGCCGCTCCGGCGCTGCGAGTGGCTCAGCTGGTGCGCGAGCAGGAGGCGGAGGTCCGGCGTCGTGAGCGCTACGAGCAGGAGATGCGGGTCGCCCAGTTGATCCAGCAGAACTTCCTGCCGAAGCAGCTGCCGGCGACCTCGGGCTGGGAGGTCGCGGCCTTCTACCGTCCCGCCCGTGAGGTTGGTGGCGACTTCTACGACTTCATCGACCTGCCCGACGGCCGGCTCGGGATCGTGGTCGGCGACGTGACCGACAAGGGGGTGCCTGCGGCGCTGGTGATGGCCTCCACCCGCAGCGTGCTGCGCTCGTCCGCGCAACGTCTGGTCGAACCGGGGCAGGTGTTGGAGCGGGTCAACGAGATGATCTCGCAGGACATGCCGCCCAACATGTTCGTCACCTGCCTCTACGGCGTCCTCGAGCCCTCCACCGGCCACTTCCGTTTCGCCAACGCCGGTCACAACCTGCCGTGCGTGCAGACCGAGGACGGAGCCGTGGAGGTGCGGGCGACCGGCATGCCGCTGGGGCTGTTGCCCGGGATGATCTACGAGGAGAACGAGGTTGTCGTCGAACCCGGCCGGACGTTGCTGCTCTACAGCGACGCGCTCCCCGAGGCGCATGGGCCGGAGGGGGACATGTTCGGGTTCCCGAAGCTCGTCGAGGTCGCAGGAGTCAGCGGCGACGATGTCATCGACGAGCTCCTCACCGAACTGGACCGTTTCACCGGTCCCGGCTGGGAGCAGGAGGACGACATCACGCTCGTGTCGCTGACCCGGGCGGCGATGGCGCAGGACGCGTTCGCGAGTACCGGTGACGATCCCGGCCGGCCCCTGGCCGCCTTCACGATCCCGAGCGCACCCGGCAACGAGCGCGAAGTGATGGAGCGGGTGGCCGATGTCGTGAGCGGGCTACCGATCGACGCGGACCGGCTCGATCGCCTCAAGACCGCGGTGTCGGAAGCGACGATGAACGCGATCGAACACGGCAACCAGAACCGCTCCGACCTGCTGGTGGAGGTCCGCGTCTTCGCCTCCGAGCAGGCGCTGCTGGTCCGCATCACCGACCAGGGTGCTGGCGGATCGGTCCCCGACTCGATCGGTGATCCCGACCTCGAAGCGAAGTTGCGGGGCGAGCAGAGCCCACGCGGCTGGGGCCTGTTCCTGATCAAGAACATGGTCGACGACATGAACGTCTTCGACGACGAGGACCATCACACCGTCGACCTGATCCTGCGGATGGACGGAGACGCACATGGCTGAGTTCAGCGTGGAGATACGCGACCGCGCCGGCACAGCGGTCGTCGACCTGCGGGGCGACCTCGACGGCCGCGCCGGAACAGCGGTCGACGCCGCCTGCGCCGAGGCGGTGCGCAGCGACCGCCAGGCGATCGTCCTCAACTTCGCCGAGGTCGGCTACATCAACTCCAGCGGCATCGCGCTCATCGTCGGGATGCTTGCGGACGCCCGAAGGCAAGCGATCCAGGTCGGGGTCGTGGGGCTCTCCGATCACTACCGCCACATCTTCGAGATCACCCGGCTCGCCGACTTCATGACCTTCTTGGGAAGCGAGGACGAGGCGATCGGGAACGGGATGACGGCTCCGGCGTAAGCCGGGACGCCGCGATGACGCGACGGCGCAACCGCAGCCGTCGGCAGGGAGGGAGGAGCGATGTCCGAGTCACCTGTCAGCCTGGGTATCCGCGAGGCGCAGCCCGGCATCACCGTGATCGACATCCACGGCGACATGACCCCGGCTGCGGAGGACGCGCTGATGGACGCGTACGCACAGATCAACGGCGCGAACACCGTGGTGTTGAACTTCGGCGGCCTCGACTACATGAACAGTGGCGGCATCGGGCTGCTCGTGATGCTGCTCGTCCGTGCGCAACGGCAGAAGCAGCGCCTGCTGGCCTACGGCCTGACCGACCACTACCGGCAGATCTTCGAGCTCACTCGGCTCGACGACGCGATCACCATCCACGACGACGAGAGCGCCGCAGTGAAAGCGGCGAGCGGCTAGCGCCGCAACCCGAGGAGGTGAGTTCGATGAGCGAGACCCCCGATCCCATCCCTCCGTCCTCACGCCCGGAGGGCCAGTGGGCCGACACGATCCGTGAGTTCCACGTGACCGGGGACGGCGCTGGCGGCGACATCCGTGCGGTCGAGGGCCGACAGCTGGTCGGGCCCCTGCAGGGGTTCGGCCAGCTGTGGCAGAAGACCTACCGGGTACGGCTCGAGGGGGCGACCGTCACGCCGGCCCGGGTCATCCAGGCGTGGAAGTCCGACTTCGGGAGCTTCTGGCCGACGCGCAGCCGCTTCCACGCACCGCTCGCGGGGATCACACCCGGCGAGGTCGCGCTCATCTCCGGGAGGCTGCCCGGAGGGGTGACCCTGTCCACGGGCGTGTACGTCATCTACTCCGACGACGTGTCGTTCTCGTACATGAACCCCGAGGGGCACCCCTGGGCGGGGATGATCACCTTCTCCGCCCGGGAGGACGACGGGGTCACGGTCGCCCAGGTGCAGCTGTTCATCCGGTCCTACGACCCGCTGACCGAGATCGGCATGCCGCTGTTCGGCCACCGGGCCGAGGACAACATGTGGCTCCACACTCTCCGAGCCGTCGCGGATCACTTCGGCGTCGCCGAGCCGGAGGTCGCCAAGCAGATCGTCTGCGTGGACAAGAAGCGACAGTGGAAGCACTTCCGCAACTGGCGCAAGAGCTCCGCGCTGTACCCGGTGACCCGCCCGTTCCGGCGCAGGACGACGGTCACCGGCCAGGCAGCCACACGTGAACCGATGACAGGCGACCGACCGACACGCGAGGACGAACCAGCAGCACACGATGGGCCGGCGGCAGACGACGAGCCGACCGCATGAGGCCGTTGAGGTCGACATGGCCCCGCGGCACCGCTGCCACCCACCGCTGAACACGACGCGACGGTCCGGTCAACGGACCCGGAAGACTGCGGCGCGCCACCGCGCGGTCATGGCAGAGAGGCGCCGCGGGAAGCCAGGACACCTTCTCAAGGCGTCACCAGCTACCGCAGACATCCGCGTCGCGACCGATGCGCGTTCCTCGACTCCGGACAGTGCCACGCGTTCGAGGTGGGGATGTCCGCCCAGCAACGTGGTGAACAGGTGCGCGGCGCCGCTGCCGCTCGTGGATCTCAGCGACTTCGATGGGCAGCTCGAGATCCGATCCGCGTTCCTTGACGATGTCGGGTGCGACCGGGTCCACCGGCAGGGGTCCCCGCTCACCGGGTGAGGAGGCCGTGACGTGCAGGTGGCCACCGTTCGGCTGCTGGCGGTGCTGATGGTCGCCGCCCACGGCGTGGTGTGGGTGCTCGGGTCACGGTGGGCACGCCCTGGCCGCTCGGTTCGACTCCGCGCGCGCCTGCGCCCACCACCGCTGGCCGTTCGGGGAGGCTACGTGTTGCTGCTGGTCCCGCTGCTGTACCCGGCCGTCGTGGTGGTCGCCCCGCGGTGGGGGTACGAGGGGCCGTTGAGCTGGTCGTCACGGATCGATGTGGTGCTCCAGAGGGCCGGCCTGGGGCTGTGGGCCGCGGGCGTGGTCGTGCTGGTCTGGGCGGCTCGGGTCCTTGGGCGCTACCTGGATGTGGACGGGGTGACCGAGGATCACGAGCTGGTGGCTTCGGGCCCGTACCGCTACGTCCGCCACCCTGTCTACGGCTCGTTCACGGCGATCGCGGCGGGGCTCGGCCTGGTGTTCCGCAGCTACCTGCTGGCGGTGGTGGCGGCGGTGTGGCTGGCGGCTGCGATGTGGTGGTCGGTGGAGGAGGAGTCCCTGCTCGCGTCCCCCGAGGGGCTCGGCGACGCCTACCGCGCCTACAGCGAACGCACCGGCCGGTTGCTGCCCAGACTGTGGCAGCGCCGGCGCTGAGTAGGCGCCGGCAGTCGGTTCAGTAGGTGTCCAAGGGGCTCTCGGGCCATGTCTTGTTGACCACCTGGGCCAGCTTCCAGCCCAGGTTCACGGCACCCTGCACGCCGACATCGAAGCCCCGGCCGCCGTCTGGGGGGTGCACGTGTGCGGCGTCCTCAGCGAGCAGGACACGGCCGTGACGGTTGGAGGGGATTCGCGCGCGTCATACCAGTGAACCTGGAGGTCCAACTGGCGCTGCGAAGCCCGTAGTCCGTCCCGTGCACGGCGAGGAGTGGACACACCGGGAGCCCAGCATGAGCGAGCTTCGCGACGCGGTCGCCGCTACCTGCACACGAGCCACCGGATCAGTCGGGGGATGTCGTCCAGGGAGCGGGCAGCCACAAGCCGATCGTGCTCGGATGGAGCGTCGACGTGACGGTCTCCGCGAGCTCTGCTTGCACTCGGTCAGGGTCGGTCTGGTCGCGGACGGTGGCGCCGAAGCCCGTGACGATGGCGTTGGTGTCGTACGGCAGCCGGAAGAAGCGCCGGCTGACGACCCGGTGGACCTGCCTCCGCACGGGGTGGAAGAGCGCGACCACGATCAGCGTCGACCCGGCAACGCCGAGCGACGAGTCGAGTCCGAGGGCCTCGCCCACCATCGACTGGAGGAGCACCACCGACGCCGTGTACGTGGCGACCAGCACCCCGGCGACCACCACGTAGACCACGGTCCGCCGGATCACCACGTCGATGTCGAACACCTGATACCGCAGGATCGCGATCGCCATGGCGACGGGGACGAACAGCAGCGACCCCGCGAGAAGCAGCTCGAACAACAGGCCGGGCATCACCTCGTGGAAGATCGCAAAGGGGACGTACACGGCAGCGAAGAACGAGGCGGCATACAACAGCCACTTGACCTGGGTGCGCTCCACACGGTCCCCGCGCCGGAACCGCAGGACCATGGACACGAGCGCCCCGATCGTGATCGCGATCAGCCCCAGCGCCCACAGGGGCATGAACCAGGCGAGGTCGGCCGGGTTCGGCAGCACCCCGATCGGATTGTCGATCGTCCAGTGCCCTTCGAG
The DNA here is from genome assembly GCA_007120465.1 of Nitriliruptoraceae bacterium. Taxonomy (GTDB): domain Bacteria; phylum Actinomycetota; class Nitriliruptoria; order Nitriliruptorales; family Nitriliruptoraceae; genus CSSed11-175R1. The sequence continues at coordinate 1,172 of SKNO01000216.1, read as the reverse complement.
CGGGCCGATCTCCCGCATGAGACTTCCCCACACGACCAGAAGGAGCGTCATCCCGATGACGATCCGCGTGTGCCAGCGCCACCGCGGGCTGAGCGGGCGGCCGGTCGGGAACAGCGCCAGCAGCAGGATGATGGGGAAGATCACCAGCAGCCAGGCGTAGTTGTCCACCCAGATGTCGACCAGCAACCGTACGGTGAACTCGTCCGCAGGTTGGGCGAGGCTGCGGGTTCCGAAGTCGCTGATCACCGCCAGCCCGGGCACGAGCAGGAGCCAACCGATCGCGTGCCCCGGTTGCCGGTGGACGATGAACGCGCCCACCACGGTGTAGGCCACCACGAGGGTCTTCCAGACGACCTCGTCGGCAGGCGCTCCGCGTAGCGTTGTGATGGTGAGCACCGCCACCGCGACGACGTAGACCCACGCCAACGTGGGCATCTGCCGGGTTCGGCGAACCATCAGTGCACCGCTCACCTCGATGCCTTCATGCCGCCAGTGTGACCGCAGCCCGTTCCGAGAACGTTACTGTTCGAGAGGAGCGACCTTCGTGGAACGACGAGTCGCACCGATCGCTGAGGGTCTGCCGCTCGGTGGCGGAAGCACCTTGCCCAGACCAGCGTCCGCCCTCGCCGGACGGTCTCAGGACGTCGGAAGCTGGAACTGGCTCCCAAGGTGCGCACTATCAGCGAACGACCGTCTCACAGGGGTGGCCTCGAGCCCGCGTCGTACCGGGAGTGGTGGGTGGAACGCGCCCTCCCGGCCTCCGCGGATCCGTGAGCGGTCCGGGGCGCTCGGGAACCGTGATTGCCATCGATCGTCGTCGCGAGCGCGGTTGAGCGCCCATGACCATCGCCACTCGGAAGGGCAATCAGACGCCAGGTCCCAGTCCTCGAGGGCCCGCGTGAGACTGCGGTCCTTCTCGGGCCAAGGGCCGTGATGGGCGGCGGGAGGAGGGCACCAGCCCAGCGCGGAGACCCGGATGGAGCGGATGCCGTCGAGCCCTGGCGGCCTCTCGGCCGTCCGTAGAGACGATGTGGGATCCGGTTGTGTCCTGCTTAGTGGCCCCGACAGTAGGTGGCCCGGGTCGCGTCGCCCAGGCGGCGCCTCGCTTCGTTGATCCTCGGTCACATGCCTTCCAGGCATGCTCCCTCGGCCCGCCTCGCGATGCATCCACC
>SKNO01000122.1 GCA_007120465.1 Nitriliruptoraceae bacterium | reverse complement strand
CGCCGCCGCCGATCGCCACCAGCCGCCACCCGGCCCGGGCGACCGCGACACCCAGCAGGGTCCCGACCCGGCCCGGCCCGACGATCGCGACGGTGGTCACCCTCCGTCCTCCGGCGGCGGCCGTTCGGCGTCCCGGTCGGCACCGTGCTCGCCGGCAACGTCGTCGAAGCCCGGGCGTTCCAGGCTCGGTGGCGGTCCCCCGGGACCGGCCGGGCGGGGGATCCGCGGTCCGGGGACGTCCTCGAGCCGGACCTCCAGGTCGATCCCCTCGACCGGCGAGAGGTCCATCAGCAGCCGGGTGAGCCGCCGCCCGTCGGGCAGCGCCCCGTCGGGCATCACCTCGAGCAGCGGGATCAGCACGAAGGCGCGCTCCGCGAGGCGCGGGTGCGGCAGGGTCAGCTCCGGGGTGTCCACCACCTCGTCGCCCAGCAACAGCAGGTCGATGTCGAGGGTCCGCGGGCCCCACCGCTGCTCGCTCTCGCGGTCACGACCGAAGGCCTCCTCGGTGAGCTGCAGCTCCCGGAGCAGCCTGTGGGGGGCGAGGGTCGTCTCGGCCCGCACCACGAGGTTGAGGAAGTCGTCCTGGGGCACGGCCCGCGGGTCGTCGGGCGGCGGCCAGGGCCGGGTGCGGTACACACCGGAGACGTCCACGACCGTGATGCCGTCGATCGTGTCGAGCACGTCGACGGCGGCCGCGAGCGTCTCCAGCGGATCGCCGACGTTCGCGCCGAGCCCGAGGTAGGCGGTGCGGGTCACGTCCGGCTCCGACGGAGGGTCACCGCGACCTCGCGGGCCGCGGCGGGCAGCGGGGCCGCCGGCTTGTGGACGGTCACCTCGACGTGGTCGACCTTCGTCTCGCGCAGGCACCGGTCGACGATGCGCCCCGCGACGGACTCCAGCAGGTCGGCCGGGTCGCCACCGACGATCGCCGCGACGTCGGCCGTGAGTTGGCCGTAGTCGACGGTGTCGGCGAGGTCGTCGGACGACGCAGCAGCGGTGAGGTCCAGCCCGAGGACCACGTCGATGACGAACCGCTGTCCGAGCTCGCGCTCGTGCGGCAGCACGCCGTGGTGACCGAACACCTCGAGGCCCGTGATCGCGATGCGGTCCATGCCCGCCCTCCTCACCCGGCGATCGCGTCGGCGATCGTGACGGCGCGCAGGGACTCCCGGACGTCGTGGACCCGGACGATACGCGCCCCGCCGGCAACCGCCACCGCGGCGGCCGCCAGCGATCCCTCGAGCCGTCCGGCGACGTCCAACCCGCCGCTGAGCTGCCCGATGAACGACTTGCGCGACGCGCCAACGAGGACCGGACGCCCGAGCGAGGTGAGGTCCCGGAGGTGGCGCAGCAGCGCCAGGTTGTGCGCGACGGTCTTGCCGAAGCCGATGCCGGGGTCGACGACGACCCGCTCCGGCGGGACGCCGACCGCCGCCAGCCGGTCCAGTTCGACGGCGAGGTGGTCGAACACCTCGGCGACCACGTCGTCGTAGGTCGGGTCCTGCTGCATCGTCCGCGGGGTGCCCTGCATGTGCATCAGCACGTACGGCACGCCGAGCTCGGCGACGGTCGGGTACAGCTGCGGGTCGAGGGCACCGGCCGACACGTCGTTGACGATCGCGGCGCCGGCCTCCACCGCGGCACGCGCCACGGCCGCCTTGGTGGTGTCGATGCTGACCACCACACCGTCCTCGGCGAGCGCACGGACGACGGGGACCGTGCGGGCGAGCTCGTCCTCGACGCTGACGGGTTCCGCGCCGGGGCGCGTCGATTCACCGCCGACGTCGACGAGGTCGGCGCCGGCCGCGACCATCGCCCGGCCCGCCTCGATCGCCGGTCCCACGTCCCCGTCGGGGCCGAGGTGCGCACCACCGTCGGCGAAGGAGTCGGGGGTGACGTTGAGCACCGCCTGGATCAGGGTGCGCGTCGAGGTCGGCAGCACGCGGCCGTCGGCGAGGACCAGGTCGGGCGCACCGGCCTGCCACCGGCCGATGGCACCGGTGACGGCGTCGGCGACCGGTGCGGATGACGGCGAGGCGGCGAGGGCCGCCGCGAACGCGTCGGGCGCGACCGTGAGGCGCAACCGTCCGTGTGCAGGGGCGGCACGCCCGCCGGCGGCGGCTGCCGCGGCCGCCAGGTCACCGTGCGGTACCGGGCCGGAGACCACGAACCGTGCCGGCCCGCCGTCGGGGACGAGGGTGGCCTCCTCGACCCGGACGGCGATCGTCGGGTGGTCGTCGCGCACCACGTCCTCGGTCGTCGGGAGGGGTCGTCGGGAGGGCGTGAGCGTAGGGCGTGGGCGACCCGCGGCGCCCGCCGGACCGTGGCCGTGCCTCGTGGGCGTGCCGCCCGGACCGGGGTGTGCCCGTCGGTCAGGTGCGGCCGCGTAGCAGCGTGAGGGCCTCGCTGCGGGTCGCCGGGTCCTTCCGGAACACGCCCCGCACGGTGGAGGTGACGGTCTCGGCGCCGGGCTTGCGGATCCCGCGCATCTCCATGCACAGGTGGCGGGCCTCCACCACGACCATCACCCCGCGCGGGGCGAGGGCCTCCTCCAGCGCGTCGGCGATCATCGTGGTCATCCGCTCCTGCAGGCCGGGACGCTTCGCGCACACGTCCACGACCCGGGCGAGCTTGGACAGCCCGGTCACCTGCCCGCTCTCGTTCGGCAGGTAGGCGACATGGGCCCGCCCGGTGAACGGCACCAGGTGGTGCTCGCACATCGAGTGGAAGGGGATGTCCCGCATCATCACGATCTCGTCGTAGGCCTCCTCGAAGGTGACCGACAGCACGTCGACGGGGTCGACGAGCAGCCCGGCGAAGATCTCGTCGTACTCGCGGGCGACGCGGGCCGGCGTGTCGGCGATGCCCGGACGGTCGGGATCCTCCCCGATCGCCTCGAACAGCATCCGCACCGCCGCCGCGATCTTGTCGTGGTCGAAGGTCCCCTGGGGTTCCACACCGGTGACGTGTCGCACGCGCGTCCTCGCCTCCTCGTGCATCAGCGGTTCGAGGTGCTGCTCGCCCTCACCGGGCGCGTGGGGTAGCGGGTGCACGGTCACGGGGTGCGCTCCTTCGAGGTTCCGGCGGCACTGCCGCGATCGGTCACGGGCCTCTCGCCTACTTCGGCGCCGCGCCCTCGCTGGACGACCCCGTCCCGCTGGCCTCGGTCGGCGCACGACCGTCGCCCACGCCGTTGCCCTGCCCGTTGCCCGACCCGTCGGTGTGCGGCAGGCGGCGGAGCTTGCGGATCACCTCGGCGGGTTCGTCGGCCGCCGGGGCCACCGCCGCGCGACTGCGCCGCTCCCGGGTCGGCTCGAGGATGCCCTCGAGCGCGGCCCCCTCGACGGTCTCGACCTCGAGCAACCTCGCCGCCAGCGCCTCGAGGACGTCGTCGTTCTCGACGAGCACCTCGAGTGCCTCGTCGTGCGCCTCGTCGAGGAGCATGCGCACCTCCTCGTCGATCTGGTAGGCGACCTGCGCCGAGTAGTCCGGCTCGTGGCCGAAGTCGCGCCCGAGGAAGGGCTGCGACTCGCTGTGGCCGAGCTTGATCGGACCGAGACGCGGGCTCATGCCGTACACCGTGATCATCTCGCGCGCCAGCGCCGTGGCCTTCTCGATGTCGTTGGAGGCACCGGTGGTGATGTCCCCGATCTTGATCGACTCGGCGACGCGGCCCCCGAGCATCATCGCGAGCTTGTCCATCAGTTCGGCGCGGGTGGCGTAGGCGCGGTCCTCGGTGGGCAGGGCCATCGTGTAGCCACCCGCACGACCCCTCGGGATGATCGTGATCTTGTGGATCGGGTCGGCGTGGGGCATCGCGTGGCCGACGATCGCGTGGCCGGCCTCGTGGTAGGCGGTGATCGTGCGTTCCCGGTCGCTCATCAGGCGGGTCTTGCGCTCCGGGCCCGCGAGCACGCGGTCGATCGCCTCGTTGAGCTCGGACTGCCCGATCTCCTGTTTGCCGAACCGGGCGGCGAGCAGCGCCCCCTCGTTGATCAGGTTGGCGAGGTCCGCGCCGGTGAACCCGGGGGTCTGGCGCGCCAGCACCTCGAGGTCGACGTCGTCCCCCAACGGCTTGCCCTTGGCGTGGACCTCGAGGATCTGCTGCCGGCCGATCAGGTCGGGACGATCGATCACGATCTGGCGGTCGAAGCGGCCGGGTCGCAGCAGCGCCGGGTCGAGGATGTCGGGCCGGTTGGTCGCCGCGATCAGGATCACCGTCGAGCGGGGGTCGAACCCGTCCATCTCGACGAGCAGCTGGTTCAGGGTCTGCTCCCGCTCGTCGTGGCCGCCGCCCATGCCGGCACCACGGTGGCGACCGACGGCGTCGATCTCGTCGACGAAGATGATCGCGGGGGCGTTGGCCTTGGCCTGCTCGAACAGGTCGCGCACGCGGCTGGCACCGACCCCGACGAACATCTCGACGAAGTCGGATCCGGAGATGGAGAAGAAGGGCACGCCGGCCTCACCGGCCACCGCACGGGCCAGCAGGGTCTTGCCGGTCCCGGGCGGGCCGTAGAGCAGCACGCCCTTCGGGATCTTGGCCCCCATCGTCTGGAACCGCTGCGGGTTCTCGAGGAACTCCTTGATCTCGCGCAGCTCCTCGATCGCGGAGTCGGCACCCGCGACGTCGGAGAAGGTCACCTTGGGCGCATCCTTGCTGACCTTCTTGGCGCGGGACTTGCCGAACTGCATCACCCGGCCGCCGCCACCCTGCATGTTCTGCATCAGCAGGAAGAAGATCCCGAGGATCAGGATGAACGGCAGGACCGTGATCAGGATCGAGGCGAGCGCGCCGGTCTGCTCGGCGTTGAACTCCGCCGAGCCGATCTGCCCCTGTTCGATCCAGCTGGCGAGCTGCTCAGCGTTGATGTCGGGGTTGTAGGTGGTGGTGAACGGCGTCGTGGTCCCACCGACGCGGCGGCTGCCCTCGATCGTGTTGGAGCGGTTGCCGATCGTGGTGACGTCGAGGTCCTGGCCGGCGAGGTGGCCGGCCTCGACCGACCGCTGGAACTCCGACCAGGTCAGCTCGGTCGGCGCCGTCGCCGCCTGGATGAAGCTGATCCCCAGCCACAGCGCGGCGGCCAGGGCGAGGATCCACGGCAGGGGGCCGCGGAGCAGCCGCTGCAGCGGCTTCTCGTTGGGGTCGGGCTCGGGGCCCTTCCCGGGCTTCTGGCCGGGCTTCACGATGCTTCACCTGCCGGACGGGGGACGTCGAGACGGTCCCGGACGGGTCACGCGATGGCGCCGACCCGGGCCATCCGTACCGAGTGTAAGGGGTCGATGCTACCAGCGGATGGGGTGGCCTCCCCGGCCGGACCTGCCGCCGCCCGGCGTCTGCGGAGCCCGGCGTCTGCGGAGCCCGG
>SKNO01000247.1 GCA_007120465.1 Nitriliruptoraceae bacterium | reverse complement strand
CGACATCTGAGCGGCCAGCTCCGGACCGTCCCGCGCCGTGACTGGCCCGTCCGAGGTCGTGACGTCACCGGCCGAGGCGGCGGGCGCCAGCCCGCACCGTCCAGCGCGGTGCGACGCGGTGCAGCCCGTCGATCGCCCGTGCCGCCCAGCCGACCACCAGCCGATCGTTCCCTCGACCGCGGCGAGCCCGCCGCGCCACCTCGCGGGCGACCGCCCGAGCCACGTCCACGGCCTCGAGCGCCGGCCCGGTGGTGGTCCGCTCCTCCCCCGGCCCGACCTCGGTCACCGGGGTGCGGAGGAAAGCGGGGTGCAGGACCGACACGCCGATGCCGACCGGTTCGAGCTCCGTCGCCAGCGCGCGGAAGGTTCCGGTCACGGCGTGCTTGGCACCGACATACGCCGACCGCCCCGCGGCGGGGATCACGCCGGCCAGGCTGCTCAGCACGACGACGTGACCACCGGCGGCGTGCAGCGGGGCCAGCGTGGAGCGGGTGACCCGGACCGCCGCGTGGTGGTTGACGTCCATCACCGCGGTGAAGGCACGGTCGTCCACCACCTCGAACCGGCCGATCGCCGTGACCCCGGCCGCGTGCACCACCAGGTCCAGCCGCTCGCACAGCGCTGGCGCCTGCTCCTGCAACCTCGCCGTCAGCCGGTCGCCGACGTCCGGGGCGGCGAGGTCCAGCGTGACCCAGCCGGCCGCGTGCGGCGGTCTCGCGACACCGGGCCGATCCACCCCGACCACGGTGAACCCCGCCGCCGTCAGCAGCCGGAGCAGCTCGCGCCCGATGTGGCCCGCGGCCCCCGTGACCAGGGCCGTGCGCGTCGGCACGGTCGGCTCAGCCACGCACGCGCTCCCGACGTCCGGCCCGGAACCGGGCGTACACCTCCGGGGTGGTGAGCCGCGGCAGCCCGGGGAAGGCCGCCTTCAGCGCCGAGTTGTCGAGCACCGGCCGGTAGCGCAGGAAATCCACCTCCTCGGGGCCGTACGGCACCAGCCGCGCCGCCGACGCGACCCGCAACCCGGCGGTGAGCAGGACCGGGGGGACGGCGAGGTGGCGCCGTCCCTCGATCGCGGCGATGTCCGCCAGGGTGAGCACCTCGTCCCCCGCGAGGTTGAACACACCCGTGACCCGCTCGCGCACCCCCCGGACGATCACCTCGACGACGTCACGGTCCCAGATGAACACGAAGGGCACCTCGGTGCCCGCGAGCCCCAGCACCACCCGGCCGGTGAACAGTCGGGTCAGCCGGTTGTCGGTCCGCTCGCCCAGGACCGTGGCGGGGCGCAGCACGAGCTGGCCGAGCTCCGGATGCTCGCGCCGGACCGTGCGCAGCAGCGCCTCCACCTCGGCCTTGTGGCGGCTGTAGGCGAAGCGCGGGTGGCCGGGGGTCGGGTCGGACTCGACCCGCGGCCGACGGCGGTTGTCGGGCGTGTAGCCGTACGCCGCGCCCGAGGAGGCGACGGTGAGGTGGTCGACCCCGGCCGCCAGGCACGCGTCCACGACCCGGCGCGTGCCGCCCACCTCGATGTCGTGCAGTTCGGCGGCGCTCATCCCCGGCGGCGGGTCGAGCACGGCGGCGAGGTGCACGACACGGTCGATCGCCCGCTCGCGCAGCAGCACCGCCAGATCGACCTCCCGCAGGTCGCCGGTCACCTGGTCGACCCCGTCGACGGGGCGCCGCGGTGCTCGCACGTCGAGCGCCACCACCTCGGCGACATCGGCGTCGACCAGGCCGGCGACCGTCAGGCTGCCGAGGTACCCGCTGCCACCGGTGACCAGGACCCTCACACCGGGTCCGTCGTCGCGGCAGCGGGTGCGACCGCCGGCGGGCGCCGCGACCACACCAGCGCCAGGCTCAGCCCGGCGACGATATGCCAGATCCCCCACCAGGCGGCGACCACCGCCATCCCGCCCAGGCCCCCGAAGAAGGTGAAGATCAGGATCAGGGCGAGGGCGGAGTTCTGGATGCCGACCTCGATGCCGACGGCGCGACGGTCGCGCTCGCGCAACCCAACGCCCCACGCGGCCCCGTAGCCGAGCACGAGCGCCAGCGCGTTGTGGAGGAACACCGCCAGCGCGATGATCTCCAGCAGCGCACCGAAGTGCTCGGCGTTGCTGACGAACGCGATGACGATGAACAGCAGGAAGAACCCGATCGACACGGTGCGGATCGGCCGGTAGACGCGGCGTGCCACCGCAGGCCAGCGCCGCTGGACGAGGACGCCGGCCGCGACCGGCACCGCCAGCAGCAGTCCGATCGTGACGGCCAGCTCGACCGGGTCCAGCGCGACGGACCGGAGCACCGCGGCGGTGTCGGGGTGCCGCGACCCCCAGAACGCGAAGTTCAGCGGGGTCATCACCGCAGCCGCCAGCGTGGAGACCCCCGTCATCCCGATCGACAGTCCGGTGTTCCCGCGTGCCAGGTGGGTGATGATGTTGGAGATGTTGCCGCCGGGACAGCAGCCCACCAGGATCATCCCGAGCGCGATCGACGGTTGGACGTCGAGCAGCCGCGTCAGCGCGAAGGTCCCCGCCGGCAGCAGGACGAACTGTGCGACCAGGCCGACGAGCGGGGCACGCGGCCGGCGCAGCACGTCGCGCAGGTCGGCCAGCCGGATGTCGAGGGCGATCCCGAACATGATCAACCCGAGGATCACGTTCAGGAGCAGCAGGCTGGACCGATCGAAGTTCAGCTGCACCTCGTCGACGGCCTGGGCGAGGACCAGCGCCGCCTCCGAGGACGCCGCCGCGATCACGAGGGTTCCTCGTGCATCTTCTTGAAGGCGCGGAGCCCGGGCGCCCACAGGTGTGCGCCGGCGTCCACCTCGACGTGCACCACGGACGGGCGACCGGCGTCGAGGCAGCGGCGCAGCGCCGGCGCCAGCTCGTCGGCGGACCCGACCCGTTCGCCGTGCGCACCCATCGAACGGGCGAGCGCGGCGTGGTCGATGGGGGCGAGGTCGGCGTAGATCGTGCTGCCGTCCGGCGGTGGCCGGTCGCCCACCAGCTTGCGCGCCACCGTGCGCACCGGGCGGGACGCGATCGCCTGGCTCATCTTGACCATCCCCCACTGCCGGTCGGCGAACACCACGTAGATCACCGGTAGCTGGTGACGGACGGCGGTCTCGACCTCCTGGGGGTGCATGCCGAAAGCCCCGTCGCCGGTCAGGCAGCACACCGGGCGGTCCGGCGCGGCGACCTGCGCCCCGATCGCCTGGGCCATCCCCGCGCCGAGCATCCCGAACTTGAAGGTGGTGAGGATCGACCGGGGCTGGCGGAGCTCGAGGTGGAAGTGGGACCACACGGCGGTGTTCCCCCCGTCGAGCACCCACAGCGTGTCGTCCGGGAGCACCTCCTGGGCGGTGGCCGGCACCACCGCCGGGTGCACCCCCTCGCCGGTGCCGCGCCGGGCCTCGTCCAACCGTGCGCGGTCCCTGCGTCGGGCCTCCACCAGCTCGGTCAGCCACGCCCGTCGCGCCGCGGTGCGGCGCCCGTCGTCGATCGCCGCGAGCGCGGTGCGCAGCGCCCGCAGCGTGCTGCCGACGTCGGCCTGGATCGCCTGCACCACCGGACGGTTCGCCCCGAGCACCTGCGCGTCGAGGTCCACCTGGACGGTCGGCAACCGGTCGGCGGGCGCCCAGTTCGGTGGCCGGCCCCACCAGTCGGTCTCGCCGAGCCGCGAGCCGAGCACCAGGGCGACGTCCGCCTCGTTGCGCACCCGGTCGACCAGGTCGACGTGGACCATCGGCACCGCGTGGGATGAGGTCTCCCGCAGCACACCGCGTCCGCCCCAGGAGGTCGTGACCGCCGCGTGGAGCTGCTCGGCAACGGCTTCGAGCTCCGCCTCCGCACCGGCGTGCAGCACGCCGGAGCCGGCGTGGATCAGCGGCCGGTCCGCTGCGGCCAGCCGGCCCGCCAGCTCCTCGATCGCGCCCGGGTCGGGTGGGAGCGGGCCGGTCCGGCGGTAGGTCGCAGGCGCGCCGAGATCGAGGTCCACCTCCGCGACGCCGTTGATGACGTCCTCGGGGACGTCGAGGTGGACCACCCCGGGCCGCCCGTCGTAGGCCGCCCGCAGGGCGCGGCGCAGGAGCTCCGGGATCCGGTCACGCGTCGCCGCGTGTCCGGCCCACCGGGTCATCGGGCGGGTGACCGCGACCTGGTCGAAGTACTGGTAGGTCCCGCCACGGTCCGGGTAGGTGATGCCGTGGCGGCGGGACGAGGTGATCAGCAGCACCCGGTTGCCCTCAGCCTGCTCGGCAGCGACGCCGGGAAGCACGTTGGCGACCCCCGGCCCGTTGCTCGCGATACAGACCCCGAGCCGGCCGGTGACCCGGGCGTAGCTGCCGGCCATGTGGGCCGCGGACGTCTCGTGGCGCGGCGAGATCAGCCGGATCGCCACGTCGGGCAGGCTCGCGTACAGGCCGTAGTAGGTGCCGTCGATGATGCCGAACACCGTGTCGACGTCCTCGGCGGCGAGCATCCGGGCGATGATGCCTCCACCGGACAGCTTGCGAGCCATGCGCCCTCCCTGCTCGGCAGCGGTCCACCCGGGGCCGCTCCCGCAGGCCCCACGTGCGTACCGCCCATCCTAGGTCCCCACGACCGCCCGACGGCGCGGCGACCGGTCCACGGATCAGGACGCCGAGGTATCCCGGGTCCGCCAGCGCAGCGTCCCGAGCCCGATGCCGACCACGATCGCCGCGAGGCCCGGCAACGGACCGGACAGTGCCTCCAGCCCGAGCAGCGCATCGAGGGAGTAAGCGCCAGGACCAGCGAGGGCCACCGTGGCGGCGACCACGATCAGGTAGCCGTTGAGCTCCCAACCGTTGTCGGCCGACCAGAACCCCTTCGACGCACGGTTGACGAGCGCGGCCGTGGTCATCGTCCCGATCATGGCCGCGGCGGCGAAAGGCGTGAGCAACCCGAGGGCCAGCCCGAGGCCGCCACCGACCTCGCTGAGCCCGGCCATCACCGCCGCGACCCGTCCGTCACCGAACCCGAGCGAGGCGAACCACCTCGCGGTGCCCGTGAGCCCGCCCCCACCGAACCAGCCGAACAGCTTCTGGAACCCGTGCAGGGAGAAGGTCACCCCGACCAGCACCCGCAGCACGAGCAGGCCGAGGTCGGCGGCGGGGCCGGTCAGCTCCACGGATCGCCCTCCTGCACCCGCACCGGGTCGGGCACCAGCGCCGCCAACGACAGGTGGTCCACGACGCGGTGCGCATCGGCGAGGTCGTCGGCGGTGGCGTGCGTCCGGACGACCCCGACGGTGAACATGCCGGCCGCCAGGGCGGCGGCGAGCCCCACGGGCGTGTCCTCGACCGCCGAGCACACCAGCGGATCGACGCCCAGTCCGGCGGCCGCGGCGAGGTAGGGCTCGGGCGCGGGCTTGTGCGCCTCCACGTCATCGGCCCCGACGATCGCGCCGACCAGGTCGGTCACGCCGGCACGGGCCAGGACCCGCTCCACGTGCTGGTGGCTCGACGACGAGGCGACGCCGATCGGGACCCCCGCCGCGCCCAGTGCGACGATCGTCGACACCGCGTCGTCGTGCACCTCGAGTTCACGGTCGAACAGGTCGAGGAACCGGGCCCGCAGCCGTGCGCGGAAGGCGTCCCGCTCCCCGAGGTCCGCCCGCGCGGAGAAGTACGCCCAGTTCTGCGGGAAGGGGTAGCCGATCACCGCCCGGAAGTCCTCGGCGGTGGCGGTGTAGCCATGCTCGGCGAGGGTCTCGCTCCAGGCGCGGTCGGAGATCGACTCGGTGTCGGCGATCGTGCCGTCGCAGTCGAACACGACGGCGGTCGGGAGCGGGCCCGCTCGGTGCTCCCGCAGGCCGGCGTCCGCGCCCCTCATACGGCCTGCTCGTGGCCGTGGTGGTGGTGCTGGGACCGGGCTCGCTCGCGTTCCGCACGCTCCACCCACCGGGCGAGGTCGAGGATCGCGGTGGCCACCGCGTCGGGGGCCTCCTCGTGGACGAAGTGCCCCACCCCGGGGATCCCGATCAGGGTCGCGTCGAGATCACGGGCCACCTGGGAGGCGAGGTGGAAGGGGGTGGCCGGGTCCTCCTCGCCCCAGATCACCGTCGTCGGTACGCGCAGACGGTGCGGACCCTCCGGCGCGCTGAGGAAGGAGGTGCGGTGGCGGACCCGGCGGATCGCCAGGTCCAGCAGCGCCCGCCGGGACAGCGTGCGGTAGTACGCCAGCCAGCCCTTCGGCGCAGCACGGACCGCGGCGGCGTAGCCGTCCATGACCTCCCGCGGGAACACGTCGTCGTCCACCGCCGCGTACCGGATCACCCCACGGGTCAGCGGTCGGCCAGCCACCCGGAACGCGATCTCCGGCACGATCGGCAGGTTCAGCAACGGGATGTGCCATGCCGCGAGCAGGTCGATCTGACGGAACGGCGAGGACGCGGTGGCCAGCGCCCGGACCCGTCCCGGGTGGCGGAAGGCCGTCGCCAGCGCCACCGCGCCACCCCAGTCGTGCCCGACGACGATCGCACGGCGGGCGTGCAGGTTGCGGATCAGCTGGGCGATCTCGTCGCCGAGGGTCTCCGGGTCGTACCCCTTGCGCGGGGCGTCGGAGCGGCCGAACCCCTTCAGGTCCGGGCAGGCGACCCGGTAGCCCGCCTCGACCAGGCGTGGCGCCACCAGACGCCACGACGACGAGTCCTGGGGCCAGCCGTGCAGCAGGAGGATCAGATCCTCGGTGGGGGTCTCCCCCTCGTCGAGGCCGAAGGAGGGCGACCCGAGCGCGCGGACGAAGAAGCGGGTCTTCCCGCCCGAGACGTAGCCCTCACGCCACACGGTGCACCTCCTGACCCGACGAGCGTACGTGGTCGCCGGCAGCCCCACCGACGGGCCCGGGTGCAGCAGTAGGCTGGGTCGGCCTCCCGGCTCACAGCACCATCGAAGAACGAGGTCTTCGTGTCCACAACACGGTCGTCGCGCCACCCGGTGTTCGACCTCGCCGACCGCTTCGTCGACGCCTTCGCAGCCACCGCACCGATGGAGGCGACCTTCGCCGGGATCGACGGTCACGACGACCGTTGGGGTGACCTCTCCCCCGACGGGATCGTGGCGATGGACGGGCTGCTGCGCGACACCCGCGCCGAGCTGGACCGGATGCCCCCACCCACCGATGAGGACACGGCGCTGGCCGTCCGGGCCCTGGCCGATCACCTCGATCCGCTGATCGCGGAGCACGACCACGACGACCCGCTCCGCGACCTGGCCCACCTCGGCTCCACGATCACCCTGCTGCCGGAGGTGCTGGGGCTGCACGATCCGGAGACCGAGCTCGGGCGCAGCTCCCTGCTGGCCCGGCTCAGGTCCCTCCCGGAGGCCCTCGCCGGGTGGCGGCGACGGATGGAGCTGGCGGTGGCGCGTCAGGTGCTCGTGGCGCGACGTCAGGCCGAGAGCGTGGTGCGCCAGCTCCGCGACGCGGTCGCCGATGGCGGGGGCATCACGCAGGCGGCCACGCGGCTGGTCGATGCCGACCCGGGCCTGGCCGGCGAGGTGGAGCGCCACCTCGGCCGCGTGCGGGCGGCGGCGGAGGACACCGCCAGGTGGCTCGAGGCGTCCTACCTGCCCGTCGCCCCGGAGCGCGACGGCGTCGGTCCGGAGCGCTACCACCGCGCCCTGCACGGCCACCTCGGGACCGACCTGGATGTCGACGAGACCACGGCCTGGGCGTGGGAGCAGCTCGGGGTGCTGCTGGCACGCGCCGAGCAGGTCGCGGCGCGGATCGACCCGGACGCCGGGATGCGGGCCGTGCTCGACCGTCTGCGTCACGACCCCGCGTACGCCGCCCCGTCGCCCGAGGCGTTCCGCGCGCTGATGCAGGAGCGGCAGGAGCTGGCCCTCGACAAGCTCGCCGGAGCGCACTTCGACGTGCCCGAGGAGATCCGGCGGGTCGACGTCCGGCTCGCGCCGCCGGGCGGGGCGCTGGGGGCCTACTACGTCGGTCCCAGCGAGGACCTGTCCCGCCCCGGGTCGATCTGGTGGGCCCTCGGCGACCGTCAGGTGATCCCGTTGTACGAGGAGGTGTCCACCGCCTACCACGAGGGCTTCCCCGGCCATCACCTGCAGACCGGCGTGCAGGTCACCCTGGGCGAGCGGCTGTCCCGCGCCCACCGCATGCTGATCTGGAACCCTGGGTACGGCGAAGGATGGGCCCTGTACGCCGAGACGCTGATGGACGAGCTCGCCTACCTCGAGGAACCGGCGTACGAGCTGGGGTACCTGACCTCGTCGTTGCTGCGCATCCTGCGGGTCGTGGTCGACATCGGGCTGCACCTCGAACGCCCGATCCCCGCCGACGCGCCCGTCCCGGCCTGGAGCAGCGTCGAGCCGGGCACACCGTGGTCCTTCGACCGGGCCGTCGCCGCGCTCACCGAGATGGCCGGCGTCGACCGCACCTACGCCGACAGCGAGGTGACCCGCTACCTCGGCTGGCCCGGGCAGGCGATCAGCTACGCCGTCGGGCAGCGCGAGATCCTCCGGCTGCGCGCGGCCCGGCGCGCCCGCGACGGGGACGCCTTCGACCTGCGGGCCTTCCACGCCGACGTGCTCGGGTCGGGTCCCGTCGGCCTCGACCACCTCGGCGAACGGGTGCTGGGTCGCACCTGACGGTGCCGCCGTCGATCACCAGGCCCCGCGGCTCGGGTCGGGCTCGATGCCGTAGAACACGCGCTCGCACACCTGCCGGATCCGTCGGGCGTGCTTGCGGCGGTCCTGCTCGAGCTGCTGCCAGCCGCCCCGGCCATACCCCAACGACCGGGCGAGCTTCTCCACCTGGTCCCGCGGGTGCGGGAGGACGTCCACGTCCCGGTGGCGCAGCAGGTACAGGCGGTTGCGGACCTCGCACAGGAACCGGTACCCGTCCCGCAGCCAGGCCGCGTCGCGATGGGCAGCGAGATCGCTGTCCTCGAGCAGGTCCAGGGCCTCCATCGTGGAGGTGGTCCGGATCGTCGGCTGCGCACCACCGTGACACTGCAGGAGCAGCTGCACCGTCCACTCGACGTCGGAGAGCCCGCCGGGACCGAGCTTCAGGTGCCGTTCGGCATCGACCCGCGGCGGGATCCGCTCCTTCTCGAGCCGCGCCTTCATCCGCCGCATCGGTGCCACCACCGCGTCGGGGTCCTCCCGCGGGTAGGCGACCTCCTCCGCGGCGGCGACGAACCGGCGGCCGAGCTCGACGTCCCCGGCGACCCGGCGGGCGCGCAACAGCGCCTGGTGCTCCCACGGTTCGGCCCAGCGCTCCCAGTAGCTGCGGTAGGAGTCGAGGGAGCGGGACAGCGGACCGTTGCGCCCCTCGGGCCGCAGGGCGGCGTCCACCTCGAAGGCCGACCCCTCGGCGGTGATCGTCGACAGCGAACGCATCACGTTGCCGACGATGTCGAGCGCGAGCCTCGTCGCCTCCGCGGTGTCCTCGACCCCGTCGGCGACCTCGTGGACGAACAGCACGTCGAGGTCGCTGACGTAGTGCAGCTCCCGCCCGCCGAGCTTGCCCATGCCGATGATGGTGATGCGCACCGGCAGGTCCTCGGGATCCTCGAGGTCGAGGTCGCGGGCCCGCGCCTCCAGCTCGGCGTGGAGCGCCGCGACGAGGCAGGCCTCCGCCAGTGCGGTCAGCTCCACCCCCACACCACCGACGGTGGTGGCACCGGACAGGTCACGCAGGACGATCCGCAGCAGCTCCAGCCGCTTGAAGCGGCGCAGCGCCGCCTCGGTGTCCTGCCAGTGCTGACGGGCCAGCGCCATGCGGGTGAGCTCGTCGCGGGTGCGGGGCTGCGCACGCAGGGCCTCGTCGTCGCGGAGCCACTCGATGCCCTGCGGGTGGTCACGCAGCAGTTCGCCGGCCACGGGGCTGGTGCCGAGGACCGTGGCCAGCAGCGCCGACGCCGGCGGGTGGTCACGCAGGTGGGACAGCAGCTCCGCTCGTTCGCCCTGCCCCTCGACCAGGTCCCGGAAGGCCGCCAGCCCGCGGTCGGGGTCGGGCGTGTCCTGCAGCACCTCCAGCACGGCCGGCAGCACCGCCCGCACGGTGCGGGCCCGGCGGGATACCCCCGACGTCATCGCGCCGAGATGCTTGAGCGCCGCCTCCCCGTCGACGAACCCGAGCGCCTCAAGCCGCTCGCGAGCCGCCTCCGGGCCGATCGCGGTCACCTCGCCGGGCACGCTCACCCCGGTCGTGGTGGTGGGCACCCGCGCGTACGCCTCCAGCAGGGGACGGTAGAACAGCTTGGCGTGCAGCTCCCGCACCTCGCCCTGCACCCGGGACAGGTCGCGGAGGAACCCCTCCCGTGCCGGCCGGTCACCGTCGGCGCGGTAGCCGAGGGACCGCGCCAGCCACTCCTGTTTGCCGGGGTCGTCGGGGACCGTGTGGGTGCGACGTTCGTGGGCGAGCTGCAGCCGGTGCTCGATCGTGCGCAGCTGCCGGTAGGCCACCGCGAAGGGGGTGGCGTCCTCGTCGTCGACGTAGCCGTTGGCGACCAGGGCACGCAGGGTCGGCAGCGTGCCGGTGTGCCGCAGCGAGGTGTCTCCACGCCCGTGCACGAGCTGGAGCAGCTGGACCGCGAACTCGATGTCACGGATCCCGCCCGGGCCGAGCTTGAGCTGCCGTTCACCGTGACGCCGCACCTCGGGCTTGGCCTCGATGCGCGCCTTCATACCCCGGATCTCGGCGACGACGTCGGCGTCGAGGCGCTCGGGCCACATGAAGGGTTCCGCGCGGCGCAGCCACTCGGCACCCAGCGCGGGGTCGCCCGCGACCGGACGGGCCTTCAGCAGGGCCTGGAACTCCCAGGTCTTCGCCCACCGCTCCCAGTACGCCGCGTAGGAGGCGACCGTGCGGGACAGGGCACCGCTGCGCCCCTCGGGCCGCAGCGTCGGGTCGATCTCGTAGGCCCGGCCCATCGTCGTCGACGCGTTGAGCAGCTCCATCAGGGCGGTGATCACCCGGGTGGCCTCGCGGCTGGCCTCGTCGTCGTCGGCACCGTCCACCGGCGCGTGGACGAACACCACGTCGACGTCGGAGATGTAGTTGAGCTCGAGCCCCCCGAGCTTGCCCATCCCGATCACGGCGATGCGCGCCGCCGGGGCGTCGTCGGCGACCTGGGTGTGGACCGCGGTCAGGGTGCCGCG
Organism: Nitriliruptoraceae bacterium; assembly: GCA_007120465.1. Lineage (GTDB taxonomy): Bacteria > Actinomycetota > Nitriliruptoria > Nitriliruptorales > Nitriliruptoraceae > CSSed11-175R1. The sequence continues at coordinate 32,421 of SKNO01000247.1, read as the reverse complement.
CAGCACCCCCTGGGCGAGACCGGCCAGCTCGGTGCCGACCACCTCGACGTCCGCGGCACCCGTCAGGTCCCGTGCCGCGACGTCCGCGGTGTTGACGCGCCGGATCGCGGCGATCCCGGCCGCCTGCGCCTGCGGGTCCTCCGAGCCGGCGACCACCTCGGCGACCTTCGCCGCGACCGCGTCCACGTCGACGCCGTCCTCGGTGCGGATCGCTGCGACGGCGTCGGGGTGCCGGGCCAGCAGCTCACCGAGCGGTCGCGATGCGCCGGCCACGGCCACCAGGCGCTCGAGCCACGACGGCTCGTCCGCGACCCGGCCGAACAGCGCCGGGTGCTCCCGGGCCAGGGCCGTGACGCACCGCACGGCGTCCTGCGGGTCGGCCGCCTCGGACAGCAGCGGCAGGAGCCCGTGCCGGACCTCACCGTCCTCGTCGACCAGCTCGGCCGCGGTGAGGTCCTGCGTCGCCCGGCCGGCGTCGAGGCCGGCCGCAGCCAACCGCGCCTGCAGCGAGACGCGCCGGGAGACCATCTAGAGCACGGGGAGGAAGCGCTCGAGCTCGAACGCCGTGACGTGCGCGGAGTAGTCGTCCCACTCCCGGCGCTTGTTCGCGAGGAAGAAGGCGAACAGGTGCTCCCCGAGGGTCTCGGCGACCAGTTCGGAGGACTCCATCAGGGCGAGTGCCTCGCCGAGGCTGCCCGGCAGCCGGTCGATCCCGGCGGCCGCCCGTTCGGCCGGAGTGAGCTCGAAGGTGTTCTCCTCCGACTCGTCGGGTAGGACGTCGCCCTCCTCGATGCCCTTGAGCCCCGCGGCGAGGATCAGGGCGAAGGCGAGGTAGGGGTTGCAGGCCGGGTCCGGGGCGCGGTACTCGATCCGCGTCGACGCACCCTTGCGGGGCTTGTACATCGGGATCCGGACCAGCGCGCTGTTGTTCGAGCGGCCCCAGGTGACGAACACCGGCGCCTCACCGGAGGGCAGCGGCCCGTGCAGGCGGGCGTTGAGCCGCTTGTACGAGTTGACCCACTGGTTGGTGATCGCGGAGATCTCGCGGGCGTGGCGCAGCAGCCCCGCGGTGAACGCCCGGGCCGTCGGCGACAGCTTGAACGGGTCCGACGGGTCGTGGAAGGCGTTGGTGTCCCCCTCGAACAGCGACAGGTGCAGGTGCATCGCGCTGCCCCACTCGTGCTCGAGCGGCTTCGGCATGAACGATGCGTAGATGCCCCGCTGCAGCGCGGTCTCCTTGACGACCAGCCGGAAGGTCATGATGTTGTCGGCCATCGTCAGTGCGTCGGCGAAACGCAGGTCGATCTCGTGCTGCGAAGGCGCCACCTCGTGGTGGGAGTACTCGACGGAGATGCCCATGCGTTCGAGCATGTTGATCGCCTGCCGCCGGAAGTCCTGTTGGACATCGAGCGGCGTCATGTCGAAGTACGACCCGGTGTCAAGCGGCACCGGCTTGTCGACGTCCTCGAACAGGAAGAACTCCATCTCCGGGTGGACGTAGAAGGTGAACCCCATCTCGGCGGCGCGGGCGAGGGTGCGCTTGAGGACCTGGCGCGGGTCGGCGGCGAAGGGTTGACCGTCCGGGGTGAGGATGTCGCAGAACATCCGGGCGACGCCCTGGGACTCGGGACGCCACGGCAGCACCTGGAAGGTCGACGCGTCGGGCACGACCAGCATGTCGGCCTCCTGCACCCGCGCGAAGCCGTCGATCGACGAGCCGTCGAAGCCGATGCCCTCCTCGAAGGCGTTCTCGAGCTCGGCGGCGGTGATGGCCACGCTCTTGAGGAACCCGAGGACGTCGGTGAACCACAGCCGGATGAACCGGACGTCGCGTTCCTCGACGGTCCGCAGGACGTACTCCTGCTGCTTGTCCACGTGACGCTCCTCGGGAAGTCGGGCGCGCGGCGTCACCGGCGCGACCGGCATCGTAGTGAGCGGTGGGCGGGGCGCCCGCGCGGGTGGGGCGGCGCCGTCCCGGCGCCGCCCCACCCGCGTCCACCGTCGGGATCGCCGACGGTCGCGGGATCAGGTGTTGGACGAGTAGCTGGTTCCCCCTGCGAGCTCCGGGTAGCCGGGGAAGCCATGCTCGTGCACGTCGAGACCCTCGATCTCCTCCTCCTCGGACACCCGCAGCCGCCCGGCGGCCGCCAGCGACCCGAACAGGAGCGCGGAGCTCAGCCCGACCCACGCGGCGACCCCCAGGATGCCGAGAACCTGTGCCGTCAGGAGCGACAGGCCGCCACCGAAGAACAGTCCGCCGTCCGTGGCCGCGAGCCCCACCCACAGGGTCCCGAGCACCCCGCAGGTGCCGTGGACGCTGATCGCACCGACCGGGTCGTCGATCCGCAACCGGTCGAAGCTCACCACTGAGAACACCACGATCACCCCGGCGAGCAGGCCGACGAGCACCGCCATGCCGTTGCTCACCGCGTCGGCGCCTGCGGTGATGCCGACCAGCCCGGCGAGGATGCCGTTGGCGGTCATCGCCACGTCCCAGCGCCCGTTGCGCAGCCGGGTGACGACACCGGCCATCACCCCGCCGGCGGCCCCGGCGAGCGCGGTGGTGACGACCACCTTGCCGATCAGGACCCCGTCGAGTTCGAGCACCGAGCCGCCGTTGAAGCCGAACCAGCCGAAGAACAGCAGCAGGGTGCCGAGCGCCACCAGCGGCATCGAGTGCCCGGGGATCGCCCGCGGCGCACCGGTGTCCCGGTCGTACTTCCCGATCCGTGGTCCGAGGACCGCCGCACCGACCAGTGCCGCCACGCCACCGGTCATGTGCACGATCGTGGAGCCGGCGAAGTCCGCGAAGCCGAGCGCGTCGATCCACCCGCCGCCCCAGGTCCACGCGCCGACCAGCGGGTAGATCAGGCCCGTCATGACCGCAGCGACCGCGATGTAGGCCCCGAACCGCATCCGTTCGGCGACGGCACCGGACACGATCGTCGCGGCGGTCGCCGCGAACATCGCCTGGAAGGCGAAGTCGATCTCCAGGGTCGCGTCGGGCGCGTAGCCGTCCCCGAGCAGCAGGAAGTTGTCGGTGCCGAACAGCCCGGCGACCTGCTCGCCGTACATCAGACCCCAACCGATCGCGTAGTAGACGAGGATCCCCACCGAGATCGTCATCAGGTTCTTGCCGATGATGTTCGCGGCGTTCTTCGTCCGGGTCAGCCCCGCCTCCAGCATCGCGAACCCGGCGTGCATGATGAACACCAGCACCGTGGCGACCATCAGGTACAGCACGGTGGCGCCCAGAGCGAGATCCTCGATGGTGAGGGCGTCCTGGGCGTAGGCGGGAGTGGCCGCCCCCACCAGCAGCACGGACGTCACCACCCCCAGCTTCAGCAGTCGCTTCACGGCAGGGCCTCCAGTGTCAGCTCGTTGGCGGCCCGCCCCACGGCGACGCTGGTGCCGCCCGGCCGGGCCTGGCCGGTACGGTCCCGGACGCTACGGAGGGGTGGTTACCTCGCCGTTGAACCCACGTTTCGGTCGTGTTTCGTGTCAGGAGGCGTCTGACGGTGGTGCTCCGGCTCGCTCTCGGCCAGATCCCCGCGCGGGTCGGCGACATCGACGGCAACGTCGCCCGGATCCTGGACGCCTGGCGGCGGGCAGCGGCGCAGGGGGTCGACGTGGTGGTGTTCACCGAGCTGACGATCACCGGGTACCCACCCGAGGACCTGCTCCTCAAGCGCGAGTTCGTCGACGCGAACCTGCGCGCGCTCGACCGGCTGGCCGCCGAAGGACCCCGTGGCACCGTCGCGGTCGTCGGGTTCGTCGGCGCCGGCGAGGGGGACGCCACCGACCGCGACCACTGGGACGTCGCGCTGGCGACGCGCGACCTGACCAACTCGGCCGCGGTGCTCGCCGACGGCGAGGTGGTGGCCACCTACGACAAGCTGCGCCTGCCCAACTACGGCGTGTTCGACGAGGCGCGCTACTTCACCCCCCGCGATCGGCCGTGCGTCGTGTCGATCGCGGGGATCCCGGTGGGCGTCACGATCTGCGAGGACCTGTGGGTGGAAGCGGGCCCGGTGCGCGCGAGCGTCGCCGCCGGCGCCCGTGTGGTCCTCAGCCTCAACGCCTCCCCCTACCACCGGGGAAAGCGCGGCGACCGGGAACGGTGGGTCCGCCACCACGCGACCCAGGGGGACGCCTGGATCGCCTACGCCAACGTCGTCGGCGGACAGGACGAGGTGGTGTTCGACGGCGACTCCATGCTGGCCGCCCCCGACGGGACCGTCGTCGCGCGGGGCGCGCAGTTCGCCGACGACCTCGTGATCCACGACCTCGAGGTGGCCGCCTCCGCACCGCCACCGGACGTCCCGCAGCTGCCAGGTGCTGGGACGGGGCGCGCCCCGCTGCCCGAGCGTGCGCCGCCCGCGACCCTCGACCCGGTCGGTGAGGTGTGGGCGGCCCTGGTCCGCGCCACCCGCGACTACTGCCACCACAACGGCTTCGAGGACGCCGTGCTGGGGCTGTCCGGCGGGATCGACAGCGCGGTGGTCACCACCCTCGCCGCGGACGCGCTCGGACCGCCCCACGTCACCGCGGTCGCCATGCCCTCGCCGTACTCCTCGACGCACTCGGTCTCCGACGCCGCCGCCCTCGCGACCAACCTGGGCTGCCGGTTGCTCGAGCTTCCGATCGGTGCCCCGCTGGCGGCTGCCAGCGACGTGCTCGGCGACCTGGTCGTCACCGGGTTCGACAGGGCGCACCCCGACGGCGTCCAGCCAGGGGTGGCGTACGAGAACCTCCAGTCGCGGCTCCGCGGCCTGCTGCTCATGGCGCTGTCGAACGAGCACGGCTCGATCGTGCTGACCGCGGGGAACAAGTCCGAGTACGCCGTCGGGTACGCGACCCTGTACGGCGACATGGCCGGGGGCTTCGCGCCGCTCAAGGACGTCCCGAAGCTGCTCGTCTACGAGCTCGCCCGCTGGCGGAACCGCGGCGCCGAGGTGATCCCGGTCTCGACGATCGAGAAGCCACCGTCCGCGGAGCTGCGACCCGGGCAGGTCGACGAGGACTCGCTGCCGCCCTACGAGGCCCTGGACGACATCGTCCGCGCGTACGTGGAGCTCGACCTCGGCATCGACGCGATCGTCGCGCGCGGTCACGACCGGGACATCGTGCGCCGGGTGCTCCGGATGGTGGACCGGGCCGAGTACAAGCGCCGGCAGGCAGCGCCCGGCCCGAAGATCACCGAGCGGGCCTTCGGCCGGGACCGGCGGGTCCCGATCACCAGCGGCTGGCGGGGCTAAGGATCTGCCCCGCCACCGGCGGGTCCCTCGTCGGCGACGGGTCCGTCGTCGACGAACCGGTCGAGGTCGACGATCTCGAGGAGGCTGTGGACCGCCGCGCGCCGCAGCACCGGCAGGGCCCGACGGCGCGTCCGCGCGGCGTCGACGCGCACACCGACGGCGACGCCGCCCGGCACCATCGGTGCGAAGGTCCGCTCCCACGAGCTGGCCATCGTCGGGACGGTGAGCAGCGCCAGCAGGATGCCGAGGATCGCGCCCAGCCCGGCCCCGCCCGCAGCACCCGCCAGGAGGACGGGCCCCGACGGCTCGGCCGCGACGGCCAGCACGATCGCGCCGAACACCATGCCGGGAGGCAGGCCCCAGGCGATCCCGCGCAGCACCCGCCCACCCAGCACGAGGGAGCTGCCGCGGTCGACCTGCCGGTCGCCGTAGCGTCCGGCGGTGACCACCTCCCGGGCACCGAGCAGTTCGATCGCCCCACCATCGATCCCGGCGCGGGAGAGCCGCTCGATCGTCTCGCGCGCGCTGCGGCCGTCGCGGTGCACCGCGATCAGGTCCGGGAACCCGGAGCGCTCACCCACCTGGCTGCTCCCGTCGGTCGGCCTGACCCGCGCGTCGCGCCACGGCCGTCGGCGCCGAGACCGAGCGTCGGGTGTGCATCGAGCGTGCCGACCCGGCACACTTCCTCCACCACCGTCCGTACAGCCGCTGGACCCCACGCGGGCCGGCAGGAAGGGTCACACGGTGTCGTCTGACGCTGCCACGGATGCCTCCTCCGCGGGGGGCCGACCGCACTCGATCCGGGATCTCAAGCGCATGAAGGAGCGTGGGGAGCGCTTCGTCATGCTCACCGCCTACGACCATCCCACCGCCACGGTGCTCGACGCCGCCGGCGTCCCCATGCTGCTGGTCGGTGACTCGGTCGGGGACAACGTCCTCGGCTACGACTCCACCGTGCCGGTCACCCTCGACGAGATGCTCCACCACACGGCCGCCGTCGTCCGGGGCGCGGCCCGCGCGGTGGTCGTCGCCGACCTTCCCTTCGGCACCTACCAGGTGTCCGTCGACGAGGGCCTGCACGCCGGCATCCGCCTGATGAAGGAGGGCGGCGCGAACGCGATCAAGGCCGAAGGCGCCGGGCCGGTGGTCGAGTTCGCACGCCGCGCGGTGGCGATGGGGATGCCCTTCATGGGCCACCTCGGCCTGACCCCGCAGTCGGTGAACCAGCTCGGCTACCGCGTGCAGGGCCGGGACGATCAGGCCGCGGAGCGTCTCGTCGCCGACGCCCGCGCTCTCGAGGAGGCCGGCGCCCTCTCCGTGGTCCTCGAGGCGGTGCCCGCCGAGCTCGCCCGGCGGGTGACCGAGGCGCTGTCGATCCCGACGATCGGGATCGGCGCCGGCCCCCACACCGACGGCCAGGTGCTGGTCCTGCACGACCTGCTCGGGCTGAACACCCGCCCGACGCCGCGCTTCGCCAAGCACTACGTCGACCTGCGCGCGGCGATGCTGGACGCGGTCAAGACCTTCCAGGCCGAGGTCGCCGACGGCGACTTCCCCGGACCCGAACACAGCTACTGACCCCCCGGGACGCTCCCCCGACGGCGGAGGCGGCGCGCGATCGACCGGCGGAGCCGGTCGAGGTCGCCGAGTGCGGCGGGGGTCCGGGGACCCCACCACACCAGCGCGGTGCCGTCGAGGTGGCGCACCGAAGCGCGCCAGTGCGCGAACACCTCGGCGTCCATCGCGGTGAAGGCGTAGGGCTCGTCGGGCAACAGCACCGCGCCGGGATCCGCCTCCGCCAGCGCCGTGAGGGGGTAGCGCGGGTAGCGGTCCTCCTCGGGACCCGCGAGCGCCGGGACCACGTCGAACCCGCAGGTGGCGAGCAGGTCCGCCGCGAAGGTGTCACGACCGAGCACCCACCACGTCTCGTCGTCACCCTTCGCCGGACCGTCGCGCCAGATCGGGCACACCGCCGACAGCCGGGGCCCGCGTCCGCCGACGCCGTTCGCGGCGCGACGGATCGTGGCGGCCAACCGCTCGCCCGCCGTGCCCAGCCCGAGCGCCGCACCGAGACGCTCGAGGCTGTCGGCCGCGTCGTGCACGCCACGCACCCGCGTGACGTACACGGCCACGCCCGCCGCGCGCAGGCGCTGCACGTCGAGTTCGCGGTTCTCCTCCTCGTTGGCGACGACGAGGTCGGGCGCGAGGTCGACGATCGCACCCACGTCGGGGTTCTTGGTGCCGCGTACCCGGTGGGCGTGGTCGAAGGCCCGGGGCGGGGCGACGCAGTACTCGGTGACGCCGACCAGCCGGTCGGCGAGGTGCCACCACCACAGCACCTCGGAGAGGTTCGGGACGAGCGACACGAGTCGTGCCGGACGGTGCGGGACCGTCACCGTGGTCCCGAGGTCGTCGACGACCGGGCGGGGCGGGGTCACGCGTCCTCGCGCGATGCGAGGTGGGTGCCCTCCACCTCACGAGCCACGACGTACAGCAGGTCCGCACACCGGTTGAGGTAGCGCAACGGCGCGTCGTCGGGCAGCCCGCCACCGCGCCGCAGTGCGACGACGTGCCGCTCGGCCCGCCGGCACACCGTGCGGGCGAGGTCGAGCGCCGCAGCGGCACGGGAGCCGCCCGGGACCACGAAGTGCTGCGGGAGCGGGTGGCGCTCCACGCACGCGTCGATCAGACCGTCGATGGCGTCCACCATCCCGTCGTCCACCCGGCTCAGGCCGATCTCCAGCCGGTCCCAGTGCTCGCTCAGGGTCGCCAGCTGCGCGCCGACGACGAACAGCTCCCGCTGGATGCGCAGGACCAGCTCGTGCAGGTGCGCGCGGTCGGGGTCGTCGGCGAGCTCCGCACGAGCCAGCCCGAGGGCGCTGCAGGTCTCGTCGACGGTGCCGTAGGCGGTGGTTCGCAGGTCGTCCTTGTCGACGCGACCGCCGTAGAGCAGGCCGGTGGTGCCGTCGTCTCCCCGCTTGGTGTAGACCTTCATGCCGGCGCGCTCCTCCGCGTCCACCACCGCGGTGGCCCGCGGCCCATCACCGGACGAGCCTACCGGCGCTGCCCGGGCTTCCTCGCCGTCACCAGAACGGGTACGTTCCCGTCGCCCGGCGCGATGCGCCGGGGGTTCGGGGGACCCGCCTGGTCGGCTGACCACCACCGTGCAACGGGCCCACGCGACCCTCTGACGGACGGAGGTGGCAGTGGCAGAGGACCGCTCCCCACGACGGGACTTCCGGGTGCTGATCCGGCGCCGGAACGCCTACGACGGCGGGCTGATCGTCGACGTGCAGCTCCAGGTCGCCGCAACCGGAGCGCTGGTGTGGTCGCGGTCGTTCAGCGACGAGCGCCAGGCCGACGAGTTCGAGGCCGAGCTCGAGCACGATCTGGACCTGCTCGACGACGCGGCGTTCCGCCGCAAGTACGGGGTGCCCGCGAGCACGTGACCGCGGCGACCGACGGCGGTCCCGTACACCCGACCGGTAGACTGTGGGCTGCTCCTCGCCCGACCGGGAGCGGTCGTGGAGCCCACACCGGTCGCACCCTCGCGGGTGCTCCTGAGGGGAAAGGCCTCCGTGCCACGTTCCGATGACGTGCGGTTGCGGTGGCACCGCACGACGCTCGACGGCCGGCCCGTCGTCTACGGGGATGCCGGCGACGGCCACCCGGTCGTGTTCCTCCACGGGTGGGGCCTGACCGCGCGCTCCTACGCCCGCGCGCTCCCGGCGATCGCCCGCGCCGGTGCGCGGGTCCTCGCGCCAGCCCTGCCGGGGTTCGGCAAGAGCGCTCCCCTGCAGGGGGCGTACACCTTCGAGAAGCTGGCACGGTGGGTGGACGAACTGTTCGACCACCTCGGCATCGACGAACCCGCCGCGTTCGTGGGCCACTCCTTCGGTGGTGCGGTGGCAACGGCGACGGCCTGGCACCACCCGGAGCGGGTGCGCTCGCTGGTGCTGGTCAACTCGATCGGCGGGTCGGTGTGGAAGTCGGAGGACCACCGCGGTGACCGCACCCTGGAGGAACGTCCGCTGTGGGACTGGGGGCTGCGGCTGCCCAGCGAGTTCTCCGGTCGCGACTACCGCCGGGTACTGCCCGTGGTGGTCCGGGACCTGGTCGGCAACGCCATGGCCAACCCGCGGGCGGTGTGGCGCGCGGCCGACCTCGCGCGGCGCGCGGATCTGCGTGAGGAACTCGCGACCCTCGCCGAGCGCGGTCTGCCCGTCGCGATCCTGTGGGGCACCGAGGACAACGTCGTCCCCGAGGCGACCTTCCTCGCCCTGTGCGATGCGGCAGGCGCTCCCGGTGACATCATCGAGGACGCCGGCCACGCCTGGCTGCTGGCCGACCCGGAGGGCTTCGGGGAGCTGGTCACCAACTCGCTCGCGGTCCAGCGGACCCTGACCGAACGCACGGCGTCGGGTCGTGCTCTCCCTCCCTTCGAGGTGAGCACCGACGACGGTGACGTGGAGGCGTCGGCCTGATCGGTGCCTGCCCCGTCGGGGCGGTTCCGGCTCCGACGGTCAGGTGACGTCGCCGGTGACGTCCTCGATGTCCTCGAGCCCGAGCTCCACGACCCGCCGACGGTGCCCTTCGAGGATCTCGAGGGCGAGCCGCTTGACCCGTTGCTCCCCCGTCTCACCGTCGGCGAGGTCAGCGGCCAGCAGGATCTTCAGCGCATCGGTGTTGGCCATCACCCCCTGGAACCCGGTCAGGGCCCGCCCGAGGAGGTCGGCCGTCAGCTGTCGGGCCCGTTCCCGGGCGTCGTCGTCGGTCAGCAGCGCGCGCAGCTGCTCCGACGCCGCCACCTCGACGTCCTGCCGCTCCAGCGAGGCACGGATCACCTGGGCCGCCTCGTCGTCGATCGCGGGGGCGACGGCCCGGATGAAGTCGGACGCCATCGGCAGCCCGAGCGCGAAGAACACGCACGCCCCGAACCAGTCGTCGAGGGGCGCACGGTCGAAGTACCCGTCGAAGTACCCGCGCTGCCGCTCCATCACGGCGGTGGCCAGCTCGGTCCGCTGGCCCAGCAGGTCGCGCAGCTGCTGGTAGCGGTGCAGCTCCGCCTCGGCCCAGGCCACCAGCCGGTCCGCCATCGCGGCGTCCGGCGCGAGGACGATCGTGCCGGCGGTCGCAGCGAAGGAGCGCAGCTGCCCGTACGCGAGGGACCCCAGGAGCTCCACGGTGGCGAGGGCGTGCTCGTCCATGGGTGGATCCACCCCGCCGCCGCTCACGTCGCGCGGCGCGGACGCCACCCGAGCCGTTCGGAGATCTCACGTGCCGCCCGCAGCACCCGCAGGGCGATGCTCTCAGGCTCCGGGAGCCGGGCGGTCGGCGCAACGATCCCGACGGCGGCCACAGCCCGGCCGGTGTGGTCGAACACCGGCGCGGCGACCCCGGACGCCCCTGGCTCGAGCTCGTCGCGGGTGTAGGCGACCCCTCGCTGCCGCACGGACTGCAGCTCGGCGATCCGTGCGCCCTCGGGCAGGAAGGCCAGCAGGGCCTTGCCGTGCGCGGCGACCCCGAGCTCGTGTCGGAAGCCGACCCGGTAGTTGACCTGCACGAACCGGTCGGCCGGCTCGATCACCTCGACGACCACCAGGTCGTCGCGATCACGCACGGCGAGGCAGGCGGTCTCGTTGGTGTCCTCCGAGAGGGCCTTGAGCGGCGGTCCGGCGAGCCGGCGGACCTCCAGGCCCTGGGCCGCCCGCACCCCGAGCTCCAGCATCGACAGGCCGAGCCGGTAGCGGCGGGTGTCCGGATCGCGGGTCACGAACCCCTCGGCGGTGAGGGTGTCGAGCAACCGGTAGAGCACCGCGCGGTCGAGCCCCGTCGCATCCGCCAGCCCCGAGACCGTCGCTCCGTCGTTGTGCTCGCCGAGGGCGGTGAGCAACGCGAGTCCCCGCGCCAGCGTGCGTGAGCCGCTGGAGCGCTTGCCGACCCCTTCGTCGTCCCGTGCCACGTCGCTCCCTTCCCGAGCCCCCGGGGCCCGGATCGACGATGCGTGCCGGCGCACCGCGCCGGCGCCCGCACCACAGGCTGCGTTCGCAGGTAGGAGTGTGCTGCGCGACCCGCGCACGGTCAAGCGGAACCCTCGTGCGTCCACCGGACAGCGGGGGTTGCGGCCACCTCGACGTGCCCTCCGGGGGCTCAGCGCGGGTGGCTCAACCTGCCGGTGCGCGACGGGCGCGTCGCTACCATCCCGGCCCCGCGGTGCGTGGCCTGCCAGGACCGGCAGCGGCCCCCCCGCGGCAGCCACCGGCACCGTGTCGGTGCGCGCAGCGAGAGGCAGGACCAGTGACCGACGAGATCGAGAAGCTGTTCGGCGGGCCGCGCCGCGCCTTCGACAAGCTGTTCGAGTCCCGCATCCTCTTCCTCAAGGGACCGCTCGACGACGAGGCCACCGACTCGCTGGTCGCCCAGATGCTGGCGCTCGACGCGGACAGCGACGAGGACATCACGCTGTACGTCAACTCGCCGGGCGGGATCATCACCGGCATGTTCGCGCTGTACGACACGATGAACCTGCTCAAGAGCAACGTCGACACCCGCTGCGTCGGCCTTGCCGCGTCGGCTGGCGCGTTCCTGCTCGGCACCGGGACGGGCACCCGCTCCGCCACCGAGAACTCCCGGATCATGATCCACCAGCCGCTGGGTGGCGCCCGCGGGACGGCCAAGGACATCGAGATCCAGGCCAAGAACATCGTCTGGATGCGCGAACGCATCAACGAGATCCTGGCCGAGCGCACCGGCCGGCCGGTCGAGCAGGTCCGCCAGGACACCGACCGGGACTACTGGATGACCGCCCAGGAGGCGCTCGAGTACGGCCTCATCGACGAGGTCGTCGAGCCGGGACGCGGCAGCTGACCGCGCCCGATCCGGTGGCCGCTCCCCCGCCGCGCGTACGGGTCGGGCTGCTCGAGTGCGACCACGTCCCAGTGGAGCTGCGCGACGTCGCCGACGACTACGCGGCGATGTTCGCGGCACGGTTCGCGGCCCACGCACCGTGGGTCACCCTCGAACCCATCGACGTGGTGGGGGGCGGTGCGCTGCCGTCCGTCGATGACCACGACGGCTACCTCATCACCGGGTCGCGCCACGGCGTCGACGACGACCTCCCCTGGATCGCGCCCCTGGGAGGGTTCGTCCAGGCCGCCGTGGACGCCGAGGTACCGACGGTCGGCGTGTGCTTCGGCCACCAGCTGCTCGCGTGGCAGCTCGGCGGCCGGGTGGAGCGGGCCCCGGCGGGCTGGGGCGTCGGCGTCCACCACGCCGAGGTGGTGGCGCACCGGCCGTGGATGCAGCCGCCCGCCGCCGGGTTCGACCTGATCGTCAGCCACCAGGACCAGGTGGTGACCCTCCCCGGCGACGCGGAGCTGGTCGCGACCAGCCAGCACGCGCCGGTCGCGGCGTTCGAGGTGGGGTCGGCGCTCGGGGTCCAGGGGCACCCGGAGTTCGACCCGGCGTACGCAACGACCCTGATGGCGCTGCGTCGCGACCGCATCCCCGCCGAGGTGATCGCCGCCGGTGAGGCCACGCTCGCCGCGCCGACCGATCACGCGACGGTCACCGCCTGGCTCGGTCGTTTCCTCGCCGGGGTCCGCTGACCTGCCGCGGGACGCCATGCGCCACGTGCTCCCGCGGCCTGGCCGGACCTCCGACCCGCCGGTCTCCACACCGCCTCCACACGACCACCACATCGACCGCATGTCGTAACGCTCCACTGGCCGATCGACGGTCGAGCGAGCGGAGGCGTACGCGTGGAACCGGGCAGCGAGGACTCCGCCCAGGGCGGTGCACGGCGCCCCTGGCGGAACCGTCAGGTGGTGATCGCGGTCGCGGCCACGTTCGTCCTCACCATGGGGCTGGTCGGGGCGCTCGCCGCGACGTGGTCCGCCGGGCATCGCGTCGGTGTCGCCGACAGCACCGACATGGCATCCAGGCAACAGCACGTGCGCGAGCGGAGCGGCGACGGAGGGCCCAGCGGGTCGAGCGGGTCGGGCGCGTCCCACGGCCCGGCCCACAGCGATGGCATGCACGAGGTCTCGAGCGAGTTCGACTTCCTCGTCGAGATGATCCCCCACCACCTCGAGGCGATCGAGACCGCGGAACTCCTCCTGGAGCACAGCGACCGACCGGAGATGCACGACTTCGCCCGGGAGATCATCGTCACCCAGTCGGCGGAGGTCGAGCAGATGGCGGCCTGGCTGGCCGAGCGCTACCCCGACCGGGACACCACCTCGACGTACGAACCGATGATGCGCGACCTGACCGACCTGCGCGGTGAGGAGCTCGACCAGGCCTTCCTCGAGGACATGATCCCCCACCACATGATGGCGGTGATGATGTCCCAGGAGCTGCTCGGCAGCGGGCTCGTCGAGCACGACGACGTCGTCCCCTTCGTCGAGAACATCCGCGACGTGCAGCGCGCCGAGATCCACCTGATGCGCGACTGGCTCGTGGAGTGGTTCGGTCAGACACCCGGCGGCCACGGCATGGGCCGGATGCACGGCCGTCGCGGCTGATCGTCGACCGCCTTCGTCGGGTAGGACCCTGTACGGTCCCGCAGCAACGATGGAGTTCCGCGTGCTCGGGCCGGTCGAGTTCGTCGCCGACGGGCGGCGGCTCACGGTCGGCAGCGCCCATCAGCGTCTGATCCTCGCGATCCTGCTGGCGCGGCGGGGCGCGGTCGTCTCGGCAGAGGCGCTGATCGATGCGGTGTGGGGTGACAGCCCCCCGGTGAGCGCACGGAAGTCGCTGCACAGTCACGTGTCCCGGCTCCGCCGCACCCTCGCAGCGGCGACCGACGGTGACGCGGACGTGCTGGTGACCGAGTCCGATGGCTACCGGGTGGCGCCCGACGTGCACGGTCTGGATGCCGATCGCTTCGAGACCCTCGTCACGCAGGCACACCAGGTGCTGACCACCGACCCCGCGCAGGCGGCGTGCCACCTCGAGGACGCCCTCGGACTCTGGCGCGGTCCAGCGTTCGGGGAGCTCGCACGTCACGAGCGCTTGCGCGTGGAGGCGATCCGACTGGACCAGCTGCGCGCGGCCGCGATCGCCGACCTCGTCGACGCGCGGCTGTCGCTCGGGGACCACCAGTCGGTGATCGCGGACCTGGAGAGCGCGGTGGCCGCCGACCCGCTGGCCGAGCGCCCACACGCGCAGCTGATGCACGCGCTCTACCTCGACGGTCAGCAGGCCGGCGCACTATCGGTGTACCGGCAGCTGCAGCACCGCCTGGCCGAGGAGGTGGGCGTCGACCCGTCGCCCGAGGTACAGCGGTTGCACCAGCGGATCCTGCAGCAGGATGCCGGTCTCGCGATGGAGACGCGCACCGAGCCGGCCGCCACCGCTCAGGCCGCCACGCCGACCGACCGTGAGCCGTCCCCGCCGCCGTCCGCGCAGGATCTGATCGGCCGGGACGAGGACGTCGCGGCGGTCTCGTCCCTGCTCGCGAGCGCACGGGTGGTGACCCTGACCGGGCCAGGAGGGGTCGGCAAGAGCCGTCTCGCTGACGCGGTGGTGACCGACTCGGCGGCGCGCTTCGACGACGGGGTGGCGTGGTGTGGGCTCGCGGCACTGCGGGATCCGGCGAGCGTTCCCGCGGCGCTGGTCGATGCGTTGGGTCTCCAGCAGGACGGGGCAGGGCCGCCGGAGGAGCTTCTGCTGCGGGCGCTGGGCTCGCGTCGGTTGCTGCTGGTGCTCGACAACTGCGAACATGTCCTGGGGGCGGTTGCCCCGATCGTGGACCGGGTCCTGAGCGACTGCCCACACGTGGTGACGCTCATCACCTCGCGCGAGTACCTGCGGCTGCCCCACGAGCGGGTCTGGGAGGTGCCTCCGCTCCCCGTCCCGCGTCCGGGCGCCGGCACCGTCGAGGTCGGCGAGAACCCGGCCGTCGCACTGCTGCGTGCGCGGGCACGAGCGGTCGACCCCTCCTTCGAGCTCACCGACGCGAACGCCCCGGCGATCGCGCAGCTCTGTCGCCAGCTGGACGGGATCCCGCTCGCGATCGAGCTCGCGGCGGCGCGCACCCGCGCGCTCACGCCCGAGGACCTGGTCGCGCGGCTCGACCACCGGTTCGAGCTGTTGACCGGGGGGCGTCGCGACGCGGGCCGCCACCGCACGCTCCAGGCCATGGTGGACTGGTCCTACGAGCTCCTCGGCCAGGCGGAGGCGCGCCTCTTCGACCGCCTGTCGGTCTTCGCCGGCGCCTTCTCGCTGACCGCCGCCGAGCGCGTCTGCGCCGGCGAGCCACTGAACGCGTGGGAGATCGCCGGGGTGCTGGCCGAACTCGTCGACCGGTCACTCGTCGCCGTCGACCGCCACGACGGGCAGGTGCGCTACCGCCTGCTCGACACGCTGCGTGCCTACGGTGCACAGCGCCTCGAGGCGACGGGTGCTGCCGACCGGACACGGCAGGCGCACGCCACCTACCACGTCGGCCTCGCCGAGGACCTCGCACGACAGCTACGCGGTCCAGACGAACGCATCGCCCTCGCCCGCCTCGACGCGGCTATCGACGACCTCCGTGTCGCCCACGCCTGGCTGACCGACCACAGCGAGACCGACGGGGCGCTGCGCATCCCGGCGGCCCTGCACGACGATCTGCTGTTCCGCCCGCGCGACGAGGTGTTCACCTGGGCCGAGCGCGCCCTGGAGCTGCCGGGGGCACCGGAGCGTCCGGCGTACCCGGCTGCGGTGGCGACGGCCGCCCGGGGAGCGATGAACAGCGGCGACCTCCGGCGTGCCAAGCGGCTCGCGGAGACGGCGCTGGCCGCGGCCGCGCATCACGACGTCGCGGCACTGCTCGCGCTGTACGTGCTGACGACGATCGCGCTCTACGAGGGCGACCTCGACCGGGTCCTCGTGCTCGCCGAGCGGCGTCTCGCCCTCGCTGACTCGCTCGGACAGGACCTCCACCGGGCACTGGCTGGCGTCAGTCGCGCGCTCGCGCTGGCGTACCGCGGCGACTCCGACGGCGCGGTCCGAGCCGCGACCGACGCACGTCGGGATGCCGAGACCGCCGGCAGTCTCAGCGCCCGCGCGTGGGCGCTGTACAGCAACGGCGAGGCGCTGCTCGACACCGACCCCAACGCGGCTGCCTCGCTGCTCGAGCAGGCGATCGACGCCGCCCGCCTGGTCGGCCGTCGGTTCATCGAGGGCGTCGCGCTCGTCTCGCTCGCCTCGCTGTGCGGGCGGACCGGCCAGTCCGAGCGGGCGCTGGTGTTGTTCCGCGAGGCCGTCGCCCACTGGCGACCCCTCGGCGCCCACACGCAGCAGCTCACCACCCTGCGCAACCTCGTGGAGCTGCTCGTGCACCTCCGCGTCGACGAGCCGGCCGCGCTGCTGCACGGCGCGGTCACCGTCGGCGCGACACCCAGCTTCGGAGCCGAGGAGCAGCGGCTCGCTGCCGCCTGGGGGACGCTGGAACGACGCCTCGGTCGAGATGACGCCGCCGAGGCCGCCGCGCGTGGCCGCCAGCTCGCACCCACCGAGGTGGTCGACACCGCGCTCGCCGAGCTCGACGCCCTGCTGGAAGGCGCAGCCTGACACGCCCCGATGCCCACGCCGCGCTCACGCTACGACCGCGACGGTCTCCAGGTAGGTGTTCTCGACGACGGCGGTGCCGTCGGTGGCACGGTTGTAGCGGCGGAACACCTCGGCGAGATCCCGGAGGAGCTCGCCCTGCCGGTCCGGCTCGATCCGCTCCATGGCGCTGAGCGTCGGGCCGAACCAGGTAGAGAACACGTCCACCGCGTGCTCGACCGAGCGGTAGTACTGCAGCGCCGGCCGCGGCTCGTTGCGTAGCCACGAGACGCCGTGGCCGAGCAGGGCCTGGACGCCGTCCTCGGTGCCCCACCGCAGTGGTGACTCGACCCCCGGTGGAGGCGGGGCGTAGCGAGCGTGGGTGGAGAACAGATCGCCGCTCCATCCTTCCGGCATGGGACTGGCGAGCCCGATCCGACCACCCGGTCGGCAGACCCGGAGCAGTTCGCTGGCTGCCGTCGGTTGATCGGGCGCGAACTGCACGCCGTAGATCGACAGGACCACGTCGAAGCTGTCGTCCTCGAAGGGGAGCTCCTGCGCGTCGGCCACCCGCAACGTGACGTCGTACCCCTCGGCTGCAGCCCGCAACTGGGCACGGTCGATCAGGGAGGGGGCGAAGTCGATGCCGGTGACCTCGCTGTAGTGCCGAGCAGCGACGAGCGCCGCGGTGCCGGTGCCACACGCCACGTCGAGGACCCGCTCACCGGCATGGAGGCCGACCGCCGGGCACAGGCGCTCGGCCATCACCACGTTGTGCCGGGCGATCTCGTGGAAGTCGCCCCGGGTCCAGGTCCGTCTCTGCGCGTCGGTCGCGGCCCCGAGGTCGGTCGCGGAGGCGCTGCTGGTCATCGTGCTCCCTTTCGCTGTACACACGTGGCCGGGTCCCGTACTGGCATCCTCGAACCTCCAGGAGACCGGTTGAAGCGCCCTTGCAGGTGGGTTGAAGCGGGACCGCCCGGTCGGAAGCCACGCGGGTCCGCAGGTGTTCGCGCACCCGCAGCAGCACTCCGACACCGATCCGTCCTGAACGACACCCGATCCTCCCCTCCTCCGACCAGGAGACAGCCATGACCGAACTGTCCGACCGGGATCAGCAGCTGTGCGACGATGCCCCCGCGACCTACGACGATCTCCGCGCGCTGTACATCAACTGCACCCTGAAGCCCTCCCCCGAACCGTCACACACCCAGGCGCTGGCCGACCGCTCCATCGCGATCATGCGCGCCAAGGGCGTCGAGGTGGAGGTGATCCGCGCCGTCGACCACCACCTCGCCCCGGGCGTCTACCCCGACATGACCGAGCGCGGCGCCGAACGTGACGACTGGCCCGCCATCTTCGAGCGCGTGAGGGCGGCAGACATCCTCGTGCTGCTCACCCCGATCTGGCTCGGGGAGAGGTCCTCGATCGCCACCCGCGTGATCGAACGGCTCTACGGCAACTCCGGCCAACTCAACGACGCCGGCCAGTACGCCTACTACGGCCGCACCGGCGGGGTGATCATCACCGGCAACGAGGACGGTGCGAAGCACTGCGCGATGACCCTGCTCTACAGCCTCCAGCACCTCGGCTACGTGATCCCCCCACAGGCCGACGCCGCCTGGCTCGGCGAGGCCGGACCCGGCCCGTCCTACGCCGACGACGGCTCGGGCGGGCCGGAGAACGACTTCACCCACCGCAACACGACCTTCATGACCTGGAACCTGCTGCACACCGCCCGCTGGCTCAAGGACGCCGGCGGGTTCCCCGCCCACGGCAACCAGCGCTCCCTGTGGGACGCCGGCTGCCGCTTCGACGCCCCCAACCCCGAACACCGCTGACCGCGCCGCCGCCGAGCCGTCGGAACGTGCCACCACCGCGGCGCGCTGCGACGGCACGGGTTCGGCGGCCCCGGTCGGGCACGGATCAGTCGAGCGGGGGTGCCGGTGGCAGGTCGAGCTCGGTTCCCACCAGGTGGTTGAACCAGTTGGTCAGGACCGTGCGCACCACGTCGGCGTAGGCGTCGAGCAGTTCCACGTCCGACCACCCGGCGTCGAGCGCCGCCTGCCAGGTCTCGTCGGCGACGTGTCCCCTGGAGTCGGCGAGCTCTCGGACGAAGGCCAGCAGCGCACTCAGTCTCGGGTCTCCGTCCAGCTCACCGCGGCGGATCTCGATCGTCTGCTCGGCGGTGAAGCCCTGGCGCTTCGCCGAACCGGTGTACGCCGCCTGGCAGTAGTTGCACGCGTTGACGTTGGCGACCGTGAGGTGGATCGCCTCCCGGACCGCACCGTCCAGGTTGGAGCGTTCGCCAAGGGCCGTCTCGGCGGCGTCGTACAGCCCGATCAGCGCCGGCGAGTGCGCCATCGCACCGATGATGTTGATGGTCTTGCCGACACGGGCGGACTGTCGCTCGAGCGGTGGTCGGCTCTCGGCCGGCGCGTCGTCGACGGTGTGGATCGGGATCCTCGCCACGGGTACTCCTCGGTTCGGGGGTTGGTGATCAACGTGCGGACCTGCCACGGGTACCGACGCTCAGCCGCACGGGGCGCCACGCCGGAGAACCCACTGACCCGGCGCCGGCTTCCCTGCGATCGTCGGCGGGTCGACGGGCCGGCCGCCGCGTGCGGCGACGGGCGGCGCAAGGATGGACCGGTCCAACGGGATGCGGGGTCGAGTGAACCGGCATGCTGTACTCCTTGCTCGCCCCCGACAAGGCGCAGGACCGTGCTCGAGCTGGTCATCCTCGACGTCAACGAGACGCTGTTCCCGCTGGATCCGGTCGCGGACCGGATGGCGGAGGTCGGGCTGCCGGGGCAGCTGGACGTGTGGTTCGCACGGGTGCTGCGTGACGGTATCGCCGCGGCAGCAGCTGACCGCTTCGCGCCGTTCGGCGAGTTGGGGCGGCACCACCTCGCCATGCTGCTCGACGGACATCCCGAGCCGGACACGGCGATCGCGCACGTACTCGACGGCTTCGGTCAGGTGCACCCACACCCCGACGTCGCCCCTGGCCTCCACGCACTACGGGACGCCGGCATCCCGACGGTCGCACTCACCAACGGGTCGGCGGAGCTCACCCGCGCCTTCCTCGCACGTGCGGACCTGACCGACCTGGTCGCCGAGGTCCACGACGTCACACCGGTCGGGCGCTGGAAACCCGCTGCCGCCGCCTACCGGTTCGTGCTCGATCGTCACGGTGTCGGCGCCCACCGCGCGGCGATGGTGGCGGTGCACCCCTGGGATCTGCTCGGTGCCCAGGCGGCGGGGCTGGTCACCGGTTGGCTGAACCGCGACGGGGACCGCTACCCCGCGGTCTTCGGCCAGCCGGACGTCACGGCCAGCGACCTCCCCGAGCTGGTGATGCGGTTGCTGGTTCCGGACAGCTGACGGTCACCCGCCGACCCACCGGATCGTGGAGTCTCCATCACGACCTCCGTCAGATGTCCGCTGCCGGACCGACCGGATGGAATGGGACCGCCGACCCCCCGGTTCCCGTCGTGTCCCGTACCCACGAGGGGAGCAACGAGCGATGAACCGACGGTTGGCAGGTGGCGTGGCCGGCGGCCTGGCCGGTGGCCTCGTCTTCGGCATGATGATGCAGGTGATGGGCATGCTGCCGATGGTGGCGGCGCTGGTGAACCAGGAGAGCACCGCGGTCGGGTGGGTGGTCCACCTCGTGATCTCCGTCGCGATCGGGGTGGGCTACGCGCTCACACTCGGTGCAGCCCGGTCCGGGGCCGGCACCCACGCGGGGTTCGGGCTCGTCTACGGCGCCGTGTGGTGGGTCCTCGGCGCCTTGCTGCTGATGCCGCTCCTGCTCGGCATGGGAGCGTTCCCGGCACTCGGACAGGACCAGTTCATGAGCCTCGTCGGGCACCTGGTCTTCGGCGTGATCCTCGGGCTGGTCTACGCCGGCCTGGCCTCGCAGGCGCGCGAGCCGAGCCACGTGAGCCGGCAGCACGGCTGAACGACGCCTGCTCACGGCGCCTCGCCCGGCGGCGCTTCCGCGGAAGCGCCCAGCCACACCACGAGGAAGCCTGGACCGATCAGGAACCCTCGCGGCGACAGGATGGCAAGGTCGGGCGCGTCGTGCCCTCCCCGCACACCGAACCATCCACGGCTCAGCAGCACCGCCACGGGCATAGGCTCAGCGGCACCGCAACGGGCGTAGATGGCTGGTGGGGAACACGAGGGCGGATGCGATGCGTGGCGCGCGATGGATCGCGGCCGTGGGCGATACGGCCACCGGGGCTGCGGCCGGCGGGCCGGACGATATCCACCGGGTGCGCGGACCGACTGGGCTGCCCGTGGCAGTCTCGTCCCTGGTGGGTCGGGCGCAGGAGCGGGTCGAGGTCACCCAACTCGTCGCGGAGACGCGCCTGGTCACGCTGACCGGCTCGGGGGGCTGTGGGAAGACCCGGCTGGCGCTAGAGGTGGCGCACGACGTGGCACCACGGTTCCAGCACGAGGTCTGGTGGGTGGAGCTGTCGGGGGTGAACGGTCCCGATGGGGTCGGCCAGGCGGTCGCGGATGCGGTCGGCGTGCGGGAGGAGCCGGGGCAGGCGCTGCTCGACACGCTGATCGACGAGCTGCGTGTCCGGCACGGTCTGGTGGTCCTGGACAACTGCGAGCACGTGATCGGGGCCTGCGCGGCGCTGGTGGCCGAGCTGCTGAGGTCCTGTGGGCACCTCACCGTGTTGGCGACCAGCCGTGAGCCGTTGGCGCTCGACGGGGAGACGACCTGGGAGGTCCCCCCGCTGCCGGTGCCCGATCCGCAGGCGCGGTCTGCCGACGCGGTCGCGGCGACAGATGCGGTGGCCCTGTTCGAGACGCGGGCGCGTCAGGCCCGACCCGACTTCGCACTCACCGATGCCAACGCTGCGGCCGTGGCGCAGATCTGTCGGCGTCTGGACGGGATCCCGTTGGCGGTGGAGCTCGCGGCCGCCAGGATGCGGGTGCTGTCCGTGGCACAGATCGCTGCGGGCCTGTCGGACCGGTTCCGGCTGCTGACCGGCACGGTTCGTGGCGTCCCGTCGCGGCAGCGCACCTTGGAGGCGTCGGTGGCGTGGAGCTACGGGCTGCTTGCCGACGGCGAGCGGTTGGCGTTGGCACGGTTGTCGGTGTTCGTCGGCACCTTCGATCTCGAGGCCGCGCAGGCGGTGGTGGCCGGTCCGGACATCGACGAGACGCAGGTGCTCGACCTGGTCGCCACGCTGGCCGACCGGTCGCTGCTGCAGGTCGGCGAGCACAACGGTCGGGCGCGCTACCGGCTGCTGGAGACGATCCGGGTGTTCGCACAGCAACGCCTGGCCGAGCTCGACGACCCAGCCCGGGTGCGCCACCGCCACCTGGACTACTTCATCGGGCTGGCCGGCCGGGCGGGGACCGGGCTTGGCGGCCCGGATGCCGCGGCGTGGAACGCACGGCTGGCGACCGACCTGGCCGACCTGCGCGCCGCGATGACGTGGGCGGTCGACTCGGGTCGTCCGGTGGCGGTGCTGGACATCGCCGAACCGACCCGGCGGTTCTGGTTCGACCGGAGCCGATACTCGGAGATGGAGCGTTGGTTGCGGGCAGCGGTGGATGCGCCAGGAGCCACCGACTCCGACCGGGCCCGCGGGCTCGTCACCGCGAGCCTGGTGCTCGGCGCCAATGGCCATGCCGCGATGGCGCACGGCTTGGCCGACCGAGCGGTGCCGGTCGCACGCACTCTCGAACGCGAAGACACCCTTGCTCTGGGCCTCGTTCTGCGCGCCTTGGAGGGCCTGTGGTCAGGGCTGGCGGGCACCGAGGCGATCGCGGCCGACCTCGACGAGGCAGTGGCCCTGGTGGAACGGCTCGAGGACGACGACATCCGTGCCATCGTCCTGAGCTTCGCCGGCCTCACCGCCTGCGATGGACGCTCGATCGGGCAGGGCGTGGAACTGCTCGAGCAGACCGTGAGGGTCTGCGAGGACGCCGGGGTCGGCTACACCCGTCCGGTCGTCCACACCCAGCTGGGTGCATACCTGCTGCTCTCCGGCGAGCTCGACCGCGCCCGCGACCACACCCAGCAGGGCATCGCCTGGGCCCGGCGGATCGATCGACCCAGCTGGGAAGCCTTCGCCGTCGCGCAGCTGGCCACCGCTGACCTGTTCGCGGGCAACCTCGACGCTGCGGCGGAGCAGCTTGCCGACGCTGAGGCGCTGCTGCGCGCCCGCAGCCCGTCGCCGAACGTGTTCGAGTTGTACGTGGGCCGCTGGACCGCGCTCGTGGCGTACCGCTCGGGTGAGACCGCCAAGGCCCGCCGAACCGCCGAAGCGTTGCGTCGCACCGCCCGTGAACGGGGCATCCGGTGGTTCGAGGCCTCGGCGATGTGGCTGCTTGGGCTGGTCGCCCTGTCAGAGCAGCGACCCGAGGACGCCCGGGAGCATCTCGAACGGTGTCGGCAGCTGTCGGCCGACCCGCGCTACCCGTTCACGCTCGGGCGGGCGCTGGTCGGACTCGCCGGTCTCGACGGCGACCCCGACCAGGCGTGGGAGCACGCCCACGAGGGGCTCGAGGTGCTGGCCGACTTCGGGGACCGGCTCGGTGCGGTCGCGGCGTTGGAGGCGGTCGCCGGCCTCGCCGCCGCACGCGGTGAGGGAGACCGGGCGCTGCGACTGCTGGCCGCCGCCGAGCGGTTCCACGACGACACCGGCATCGTCCGGTTCCCGCTGCCGGCCGAGCGGGTGGAGCGATACACCATCGCTGCCCGAACCCAGCTCGACCCGGCCGACGCCGAGGCGTGCTGGACCGAGGGCGTGCAGCTGACCCTGGACGACGCGGTCGCCTACGCACGTCGCGGGCGGGGTGAACGCGCACGCCCGCAGGTAGGCTGGGCGGCGCTGACCCCCACCGAGCGTCAGATCGTGCGGCTGGTCGCGGCGGGGCACACCAACGCCGAGATCGGCGAGCGCCTGTTCGTCAGCGTCCACACCGTCAAGAAGCACCTGTCCCACGTCTACACGAAGGTCGGCCTCGGCGGCCGTTCCGAGCTGGTCGCCGAGGCCGCACGCCGCGACCTGTGACCCGCCACGACGGTAGACGAAGTCGCCGGCAGGGGGCCAAGTAGCCGCCCGGCGTCGGGAGGAGTAGCCGACCGGCTGATGTTCTCGCTCGGGTGATCCGCCACGATCGGGGTACCGAGACGATCGATCAGGAGCGACCATCATGACCGAGGACCGGATCCACCGGGCCGCCTCCGCCGACGGCACCGAGATCGCCGGACGAGTGCAGGGGCAGGGACCACCGCTGGTCCTCGCCCACCCCAACGTGCTCGACGGGGACATCGCCTGGGCGGCTCTGGTTCCCCACCTCGCCGACCGGTTCACCTGCTACCTGCCGAGCCTCCGCGGCCGCGGACTGTCGAGCGACCACCCGGACCACTCGCCCCGACGCCTCCAGGAGGACATCATCGCGTTCGTCGACAGCATCGGCGAGCCAGTGTGTCTGGTCGGCTGGTCGGACTCCGGCGCGATGTTCGGGGCCGCCATCCACAGCGACGCCGTGGCCGCCGTGGCCGCCTTCGAGCCTTCGGTGTACCCGTTGCTGCGAGAGGACGACCTCGCGGCTTTCGGCGCCACGATCGAACAGTGGACGACCGAAGCCGCAGACGGTCGACTCGGCGACGCGGCCCTCACTTTCCACCGGTTCGTCTGCACCGAGGTTGAGTTCGCCGCCCTGGAGGCGGACTACCTCGAGTGGTTCCAGGCCAACGTCCCGGTGCTGATGGAGGAGCTCCGGCAGGAGGCATCCTACGAAGGGCCCGACCCCACCGATCCCGAGATGCTCGCACGGATCACCGCTCCGGTCCTGGTCCTGCGAAGCCTTGAGGGCGCGCTCGGCACCTTCTTCGCCGACTCGGCGGAACACATCGCCAAGCACGTCACCGACGCCCACGTCCGCGAACTACCGGACATCGGGCACTTCGCCCCGGTGGTCGCACCCGAGCCCCTCGCCAAGGAGCTCATCGCCTTCTTCGAGTCCGTCCGGCGACCGGCATCGCCCGGCTTCGCAGACCCCGACAGTGAGTGATCCGCCACGGTTGCGGCACCGAGACGATCGATCAGGAGCGACCACCATGACCAACGACCGGCTCCATCGAGCCGTGTCCGCAGACGGCACCGAGATCGCCGGACGGGTACACGGACACGGGCCGCCCCTCGTGCTGGTCCACGGCGGACCGCACGACGGCGACCTCGCCTGGGAGCCGATGCTGCCCCACCTCACCGACCGGTTCACCTGCTACCTGCCCAGCATCCGGGGCCGAGGCCTGTCCGCCGACAACCCGGACCACTCGCCTCCGCGCCTCCAAGAGGACCTCGACGCGTACGTCGACAGCATCCACGACACGGTCTTGCTGGCGAGCTGGTCGGCCGGTGGTCCGTGGGCGCTCGGCGCGGCCGCCCACACTGGCTCGGTGGCCGCCGTGGCCATCTACGAGCCCACCGTGGGTGCGCTGATGCGAGGCGACGTCCTCGCCCGTCGGAGAGCCACGGCGGAGGAGATGGGTGCAGCGGTCGACGACGGCCGGCTCGTCGATGCGGCACGCGCCTTCCACGCTCTGCTCGGCACCGACGACGAGATGGCCGCCCTGGACACGGAGTACTTCGAGCGCTGCGCGGGGATCGTCCCGGCGATGCTGCAGGCGGTCCAGCAGGGCGCTGCGTACGAGGGGCCCCAGCCCGCAGCCCCCGACGTGCTCGCGAAGGTCACCGTGCCGGTCCTGCTCCTGCGGGGCCAGGAGACCCGGCTGAACACCTTCTACGCCGAGACGGAGCGGTACGTCGCCCAGCACGTCGCGGACCCGCACGTCCGCGAACCGCTGCCGGGCCTCGGGCACTGGGCGCCGCTGCTCGAACCCGAACTCATCGCCGAGGAACTGATCTCTTTCTTCGACTCGGTCCCGCAGCCGGCCTGACCGACCTTGGCGCACCGCGATGGGGTGGCGCCACCTCATCGCGGTGTGCCGGGACCGCCACTCCGGGCGGTGAGTCAGGTCTCGAGCTGGACGTCGCCCGGTCAGGTGGAGGTCTTGTCGGGCTCGACGGAGAGGAAGTACTCCCGCCGAAACCCGTGGCGCGGCATGACGGCCAGCGTGTGTGCCTCGCTTGGTATCTTGCATGTGATCGAAGATGTCGTCATGGCTGTCGTCCAGCACCGTCAAGCAGACCTCGGGGCCCACCGCTTCGCCACCACCACGCCGACCCCGGCGCTGGTCGCCTTCCTGCGCGAGACGCTCACCCCGCGGCTGGTCGCCTTCATCGCCGGGGTGACCGAGACCCGGGCGACCCGCCAGTGGGCTGAGGGCGAACGCCAGGTCGGCTCGACCGAACGCGAACAGCGGCTGCGGGCTGCCGCCCACGTCACCCGGCTGATCACCGAGGCCTTCGACGCCCGCACCGCCCAGGCCTGGATGCAGGGCATGGACCCGATGCTCGACGACCGCTCCCCCGCCTGGGTCCTGCGCCACGCCACCGACGAGGCCGAACGGGCCACGGTGTTGGCCTCGGCCCGCCGATTCGTCGTCCAGTGATCCAGCCGGCCGTTCGGCAGCGCGTCGACGTTGCTGCCGTCTGTGTCGGTCGCGGCCCGGACCCGCTCGACCTCGTGCCGCTCGCCTATCAGACGTGGGAAGGCCGCTACGACGATCCCGACCGCACGTGGCGCACGCTCTACCTCGCCAGCCACGCGTACGGCACGTGGGTCGAGGGGCTGGGACGATTCCGCCCCACGACGACCTCGCGGCCGCCCTCACGGACATCACCGACGAGGACGGCGACCCGGACACCCTGCGCTGGCTCGCCGCACGCCTGCCCGAGGTGCCCGTTCGGTGCGGCGTGCGCGACCTCGACCTGTCGGCCGCGACCGGCTCGCGCGACGGCGATCCTGGCCCGGTTGGCCGCGACGGATGGGTACGCCTCTGGGAGAACGCCGTTCGGCGTCTCGGTATCAGCACTGACGGTGAGGTCATCGAGGCGGAGGACGTGTTCCACCAACCGTGGTTGCCGGAACCCTGGGTCATCGGCGTCGCCGATGACGTGGCCGACGGTGCGGTGGCCGTGCTCGACCGCTGGGTGCGCCCACGTGGCCGCTCACGGCTCGGGTCCTTCGTCGGGGCGGGTCGCACCATGGGCACACGCTGCGGGGCGCCCTCGTCGCGATCCGGCTCGGCTGACGGATGCGCGGCTCGAGGGGCCGGTCAGCGCGTGCGGTTCATCGTCCGACGAGCGGTCAGTTCCGTTGCACCCAGGCCGCATCCGCGCTCAACACCCGACCGCAGGACCCTCGGATGGAAGACCCGCCGAAGCCCTCGATGAACACCGACGCTCGCAGGCATGAGCCGGTGTGCGTTGACCCCTGGCCCGAGGTGCAGTCTGTGTGTGCACCGTCGGTCGACGACGCAGCAGGTCACCGTCTCGTAAGGTCGTCCGCAGTCAGCGTGTGGTTCACCACCTGACTGACGACTGCGCCGAGCGTGAGGTTGTGGTCGCGCGCGTAGCGCCGCAGGAGTTCGAACGCGTCGTCCATCCCGACCTTGCCCTGCTCGGCGACGACCCCCTTGGCCTGTTCGATCGCCACGCGGCTGTGCAGGGCCTGCTGGAGCTGGTCTGCCACGGTCTGCGCCTGGAACAGATCGCGCTGTTGCAGGATGCCGATGGTCGCGACGTCGGCCATCGCCTGGGCCACCATCCGTCCGCCTGGGCCGATCCCCCCGGGCCGGACGCTGAACAGGTTCATCGCACCGAGCACCTCGCCGCGCAGCCGAAGCGGCAGGGCTTGGACCGAGCGGAACCCGACCGAGAGCGCCTCGGGAGCGAACAGCGGCCACCGGTCACGCCTGGACGCCAGGTCCTGGACCTCGATCGGTCTGCCCGTCGTGATGCAGTCGCGGCATGGCCCCTCGGCGTTCTCGACCTGGAACAGCTCGAGCAGGCGGGTGCGTTCCGTGGAGGCGGCCAGGCACTGCAGCGCACCGGTCTCGTCGGACACCAGGATCCCGACCTCGTCCGCGGCGGTGAAGGCCACGGCCCGCGAGACGAGCAGATGCAGCAGCTCGATGACGTCGAAGTCGTCGACCAGCGTGTCGGCGAGCGTCACGAACGTCTGGAGGAACTCCCGGCCGTCGATCTCAGGTTGGCTACTCAATGGTGTCCTCGCCGGGTCTCATCTCGGACTCGCCTCCGGTCGGAGACGAGGGTAGGTCGTGGCCCGCGCAACGGTCGGCTCGTCATGGACCGTCGCGGAAGCGGAGCTCGCCGGCGACCACGTCGGCGGCGAGGTCGGACAGGGGCCGGCCGGTCGCATAGGCGTGCGCACGTAGGGCGGCGAGCGCATCCGCCATGGTGATCCCGAGCTGGGCGGACACCATCCCGGTTGCCTGATGGAACTGAGGGGTGGGGAAGCCCGCTTCGGGCCACGCGTGCCCGCTGGAGATCTCCGACTGCCCGCCGATCTTCGGCGGCGCGGTGAGCAGGTCGAGCGCCAACCGGGCGAAGATCAGCGCGTCAGCGTGCTGCTCGTCATCGAGAGGACCCGCTGCCGGACGGTAGAGGTTCAAGGTTCCCAGCCGGACCGCCCCGCTACCGATCGGGAACGCGAAGCTGGCGACGATGCCGACCTCATCCGCTGCGCGCACGAAGGCTGGCCAGCGATCGTCCTGCGTGAGGTTGGCTGCCAGGACCGGACGGCCGGCCAGGTTCGCCGCGTAGGCGGGCCCCTCGCCAAGCTCCCCCTGCAACCCGTCACCGGTGCGGCCCAGACGCGTGGCATAGGCGCTCTGGAGCAACTGGTCGCTCACCGCGACCATGATGCCGACCCCGGGGGCACCAAGACATCGCGCAGCGGCGCTGCACACCATGTCCGGCAACGGTCCGGCGGGCTGCCCCATGATGACGGCGAGTACCGCGTCGAGCCTCCCGCGACGATCCGGGACGCGGCGCCCATCGTCGTCGTTCAACGGAGACCACCGCGGACGCACGCCCGCACCAACCGAGACCTTGCGAGCAGAGCCCTTGCCATCTCAAGTGCCCGATCCGGCGGAGCGCGGATGCCAGGCCGGGATCTCGGGCACGGCGAGCGTCGAACGACACCTGCACACACGGTAGTGGCACGACCCACGTCCGTCGACCGCCACCTCGCGGCGCGCGCCGCACCCCCCGCCGCGCGTCGCTCCACGGCGAAGCGAACGCTGGGAGCAGACAGGCGTGCGCGCTGTGCGCCCAGCCGGGCGGAAAGGTCCCGCTGCGGGTTCCCGCTGCCGCAGCAGAGTGCTACCACGTTACTCGCTGCTCTAGATCTCGGCGGCCTCTTCCTCGCCTCAGTGACAGGGGTTCGCCGTGACACCGTTGCCGATGTCGTCCGCCGCCCCGCCACATCACGTCACCTCGTCGGACCCCACGCGACCGACGTCAGAGCGCCGTCCCACAGCGACCGCACCACCGGCATACCTCACCGCGTCCCTGACGGACCTGTCGTACCTGGTCACCCGTGCCCATGCGATCCGGAGCCGGGGCGGTGTGACCCGCGACCTCGACAAGCGGCTCGCGGGCGTGATCGCCGAACTCGAGTCGCTGATCCACGACCTGCTGCACGGCACAGGCGCCGCCACGACGCCCGCGCCCCGAGTCGCATCGTCGGTCGCTGCGGGCGCTCCTGACGGCACTGGCCGGCCGGTTGCCGAAGCCGCCCTGCAGGCGTGGCTGACCAGCGACGACAACCCCGACGTGTGGCAGCTCGACGGACCTGACCAGCCGCCCACATCGCTGACGACGATCCTCGGAGAGCTCGTCCTCTCACACCTCCCGCTCCCGGGCGACGTGGCCGCCGCGCTCGGCATGCGATCCGGGACCACGCTGGGGTATGCGGCCACCGAGCTACTGCTCGCCGTCAACGACCCGGCGGGGCCACGCTGCCGCTCCTACCGCTCTGCGCTGTACTACCTGCGCGATCACGACGGTACGCCCGTCGGCCAGTGAGGCGATCGGATGCTCAGTATCACCAGTCCACGGAGGCCCTGGGCACCTGCCCGCGCTCGAACCCCGAGCTCACTCGGCTCCAGCACGAGATCGGCGAAGGTCCAGGCCTGATGGCTGCTGGCATCTCGCAGGTCGTCACCTCCGATGACCTCGCTACCGAGGCACGCTGGCCGGCATTCGGCCCGGGCACACGGCGTCGCACGCAAGGGGCCTCCAACCGCGTTGAAAACCCCCGCGACCTGATCAGACAGGCCCAAGGCTCAACGCCGCGGTGACTTCGCGCGGGGCCCCGTCCGAACCACGCATCGTCACGGCGTCCGCAACCGGGTCTCGATGGCTACTCGTCGGGGGGTTGGCCCCGACCACCCTCCTGCAGGACGAACCCGGGGTTGTATGCGACCTCCCAGAGGTGCCCGTCGGGATCCGCGCAGTAGCCCGAGTAGCCGCCCCATTCGGTGCGCCGCGTCGCCTTGGTGATCGTTCCTCCCGCTGCTGCAGCGGCTGCGAGGGCCTGATCGACCGCACCCTCGCTCGTCACGTTCATGGCCAACGCCACCGAGGTGCCGCCACCCGAGCTCGCTGGGATGCCGGCATCTGCGGCCAGGTCCTCACGACCGAACAGGCTCAGCACGATCGCGCCGCCGGTCAGGAACGTGACGGTGCCGTGGATCGAGGCTGTGGAGCGGCACCAGCCCATCGCTTCGTAGAAGCGCGTCATGAAGTCGAGGTGGTCCACGCCCAACGTGACCAGGCTGACGTGCGCCACCGTGCGCCACCTCCAAGCAGGACAGGACATGACTGGGTGCAGGAGGCTGTGCGCGGGAGGCCACGCCCAGCGGAGCGCCCATCGTCACGCTGACGGGCGGCTCGTGGTCCTGCTCGGTGCCCTCATCGGACCGTTCACGAAGAAGCCGTCCCAGTGCGCCGAGACGTCGTCCGTCGTCGCCGATCCGGGCGCGCTCAGCGCGGGTCCAGCTCGCCCACGCGACCCTCACGGAGGCGCCGACCCGCAGGAGGCGTCGAGCGATACTCCACTGCAGCCGCTCGATCCGCTCCCGTGCCACAGCATCCCAGAGGTCGAGCCCGGGTGCCTCGAGGACCGTGGACAGCCGGGCGACCGCCCGCCTCCGCTGCGTTCCCCGGCCCGGTCCGGCCCTTCCCAGGAAGGACGCCCGATCGCGCATGCGCCACGGGTTCTGCCAGGTCGCCGCCCGAGGTTGCGCTTCCGAGCGGTGGCACAGCCCGTCCTTGCCGATGGTGCTGGGGCAGCTGCGAGACCGGCTTGGGGAGCGCGTTCTCCGAGGTGTGCCCGGCGCCAGCACTCATCTGAGATGCCACAACACATACCGGACCAATATGCGTATCGTGGTATCCTCAGCGTATGCGAACCTCCGTGATCTTCGACGACGAGCTTGCGGCTGAAGCACGCGAGCTCGGTATCAACGTGTCCGAAGCGGCCAGGGAAGGACTCCGTCAGGCCATCCGGCGCCGTCGGGCAGAGCGAGATCGCGAGGCCTACCTCGCCCACCCCGAGACCGAGGACGACGACTGGGACGAGGCCGAGTCCTGGGGCGAGGCGTGAGGCGCGGGGAGGTCTGGCTCGCCGAGGTAGGCCACAAGCCACGCCCGGTCGTGATCGTGACGCGGGATGAGGTGCTCGACGTCCGGGCCAACGTCACCGTGGTCGAGATCGCCACCAAGGCGCGTGGGCTCTCCGTCGAGGTCCCGATCGATACGGACAGTGGGATCGACCAGGCGTCGGTGGTCAACGGCGACGGTCTGCACACCGTGTCCCAGCGGAGGCTGACCAAGCGGCTCGGGATCCTGGATGACGGCACGCTCGACGACGTCTGTGACGCCATCGCCACCGCCCTGGGCTGCGACGAGTCCTGATGGGAACCGCCGTTCGTCGAACGCGTGGCTGCACGCCATCGGCTGGTCCGGCCACCGGCTTGACCCGCCCGACGTCCCGGTGTGCCCTCCATCAGCCGGTGTTGGCAGCGATGTCGTGGTCCGGGCAGGCCTTGATCGGTGATACCGGGGGTCCGTAGGGCCAGCGGCAGGTTTCCTGTCCGGTGCTGTCGCTCGGTACCTCGCCGTGCAGCGTCAGGACATCGTGCTCGACGCCCCGATCCTCGCATCACTCGGACAGATCGATCGGGTCCTGGATCTGGGGATCCCACCATCCCTCCCCTGGCGGAGGCTGATGAACGGGGTTCCGCCATGGCCGGCGTCTGCCCATGCACCGCCGGCCGATGGGATAGCGAGGAGAGCGGCGAGCGTCGCTCTCCTCGCCGACCTCGTCGACGTGTCGCGTGAACCGCACACTCGGACCCGCTTCGCCAGCCCGTGTGCTGCGCTGGTTGTCGCCAACGAGGCCGCCAGGTCCCATCGGGCCGCGGCCTCATGTCGTGCACCGTCGCAGGGCCCCGGACCGTCCGACGTCGGACCGGACCTGCTTCCGGCGGGTCGATCTCGCGGACGTGCCCGCAGGTCAGGAGCTCTTCTCGGAGTCCTCGACGTAGAGGTAGTACTCCTGCCGAAGCCCGTTGCGCGGCATGGTGCCCAGTGCCAGAACATGCCGCTGACCTGCGGAAACACATCCGTGTAGTGCCGCGCCGTGTTGCCAGAGT
>SKNO01000200.1 GCA_007120465.1 Nitriliruptoraceae bacterium | reverse complement strand
GGTCGGGGCGGTCCACGTCAGGCTCCGGCGATCGCGGCGACGGCGGACGCGAGACCGGACCCGAGGCCGGACCCGAAACCGTACGCGAGATCCGACGCGAGGCCGGACCCGAGGTCGGACCCGAGGGAGAGCAGGTCCCGTGGGCTGACGGCGAGCCCGATGGCGAGACCGGCGCCGAGCAGCAACTGGACCCGGCCGGTCGCCTCCAACACCGGGATCAGCTCGGGTCCGAGGGGGGCGTGGCCCGCCGCCCGGAGAGGACCGACGGCCACCGGAGCGGCCAGCAGGCCGAGCAGCGGCCACCACCCGTCGACCGCGGCGGCCACCGGGACCACCGCGACGAGCGCGGCGATCACGAGGCCCTGGTAGAGGCGGCGGGTCCGGGACTCGCCGAGCCGGACGGCCAGGGTGCGCTTGCCGGCGACCGTGTCGGTCGGGATGTCGCGCAGGTTGTTGACCACCAGCAGCGCGACGGCCAGCAGGCCGACGGGCACCGACGCGAGGACCGCGGGCCAGCCCAGCGCCTCGTCCTGCACGTACGCGGATCCGGCAGTGGCGACCACCCCGAAGAACACGAACACGCTGACCTCGCCGAGACCGCGGGAGGCGTAGGGCCGGCGTCCGCCCGAGTAGCCGAGGGTCGCGAGGATCGCCAGGGCGCCGACGAGCAGCAACTCCCAGCCGACGAGCCACGCCAGGGCGAGCCCGGCCGCCGCCGCGACGCCCAGCGCGGCAGCCGTGGCGGCACGCATCGCGGTCGGGCTGATCAGGCCGCTCGCCACGGCCCGGCGGGGGCCCGTGCGCTCGGGCGTATCCACCCCCCGCACCCCATCGAAGAGGTCGTTGGCGTAGTTCACCGCCACCTGCAGGGCGAGCGCGACCACCAGCGCGAGGGCGGCGCGGCCGAGGTCGATCTCCCCGATCGGTCGGAGCGCGGCGGCCGTCCCGACGACCACGGGGGTGACGGCCGCGGGCAGGGTCCGGGGCCGGGCGGCCTCGACGTAGCGGTTCACGCCGCACCCCGCCCCGCGCCGACCCGCCCCACCGGGATCGTGTGGGTTTCGCGGCACATATGCCCGGAAACCCCCACGAACGCCATCAGCAGGGGCCGGGGCGGCAGCGGTCGACGGCGGTGGCGCATCGATCCGCCGCTCAGAAGTGGTACGGGAACGCCGACCAGTCCGGCGCCCGCTTCTCCAGGAAGGCGTCACGACCCTCCTGCGCCTCGTCGGTCATGTAGGCCAGGCGCGTCGCCTCCCCCGCGAACACCTGCTGGCCGACCAGCCCGTCGTCGGTGAGGTTCATCGCGAACTTGAGCATCCGCATCGCCGTCGGTGACTTCGCCGTGATCCGCGCGGCCCAGTCGATCGCGACCGTCTCCAGTTCCGCGTGCGGCACGACGGCGTTGACCGCCCCCATCCGGTGGGCGTCCTCGGCCGAGTACTCGTCGCCGAGGAAGAAGATCTCGCGCGCGAACTTCTGCCCCACCTGCTTGGCGAGGTAGGCCGACCCGAACCCGCCGTCGAAGGAGGCGACGTCGAGGTCGGTCTGCTTGAACCTCGCGTGCTCGCGGCTGGCCAGGGTCAGGTCGCAGACGACGTGCAGCGAGTGGCCGCCGCCGGCCGCCCAGCCGGGCACGACGCAGATCACGACCTTCGGCATGAAGCGGATCAGGCGCTGCACCTCGAGGATGTGCAGGCGCCCGGACCGCGCCGGGTCGATCGCCTCGGCGGTCTCCGCCGCGACGTCCTCGGTGTAGCGGTAGCCGTCGCGTCCGCGGATGCGCTGGTCCCCACCGGAGCAGAACGCCCACCCGCCGTCCCGCGGTGAGGGCCCGTTGCCGGTCAGCAGCACGCACCCGACCGTCGCGGTCTGCCGCGCGTGATCCAGCGCCCGGTATAGCTCGTCGACCGTGTGGGGACGGAAGGCGTTGCGCACCTCGGGCCGGTCGAAGGCCACCCGGACGGTCGCCAGGTCCTCGCCCCTATCGGGATCGATGGCACGGTGGTAGGTGAGGTCGGTGAGGTCCGCGAACCCCTCGACCTCACGCCAGCGTGCGGCGTCGAACAGCTCCGAGACCACGGACGTCCTCCGGTGCGGGTGACACGCGGCCCTACGCTACCCGTCGGCCGTCCGTGACCTGTGGCGGCCCCCCGCCACCCTGCGAGCCGAGGTAGCCCGTGGCCACCCGCCTGGTCGCCCTGCACCTGCCGCCCACGCGGCTACCCGAGCAGCTCGCGGCGGTGTGGGACGCTGGCCGGGCCGTCCTGCCGTTGCCGTGGGACGCCCCCGCGGGGGTCGTGGGTACCGTGCTCGAGGCCCTGCGACCCCACGAACTGCTCACCCTCGGTCCCGGTGGACGCCGGGTGGAGCGGACGCTGCTCGGCGATCCCCGCACCGTGCCCGACGGCACCGCGCTGGTGCTGACCACCTCGGGCTCGACGGGCGGCCCCAAGGGGGTCCTCCTGCCCCACACCGCCCTGCGGGCGTCGACCGTCGCCAGCATCGAGCGGCTCGGTGCCCGGCCCGGGGACCGGTTCGTCCTCGCCCTGCCGCTGCACCACGTCGCCGGGCTGCAGGTCGTGCTGCGCTCCTGGGCGTGCGGGACCGAGCCGCAGCTGGTGGCCGATCCCGGGGATCCCACGGCGATCGCGGCGACCGACGGTGAGCACATCTCGCTCGTCCCGACCCAGCTCGCACGGCTGCTCGACGCGGCACCGACGTTGGACCCGCTCCCCCCGTGGCGCTCCGTGCTGGTGGGCGGGGCCCACCTCGACGCGGACCTGGACGCGCGGGCGCGCGAGGCCGGGATCCCCGTGGTCACCTCCTACGGGATGACCGAGACCTGCGGCGGGTGCGTGTACGACGGACACCCGCTCGACGGCGTCGAGGTGGCGCTGCGGGAGGACCGGCGCATCCGGATCCGCGGCCCGGTGCTGTTCTCGGGCTACCTCGACGTCCCCGGCCCCGTCTCCGGCTCCGGGCCCCGGACGCAGGGCGCCGCCGCCCGTGCCGGCACGCCGGTCACCCGGCCCCCGCTCGACCGGGACGGCTGGTTCACCACCAGCGACCTCGGCGAGGTGCGGGACGGCCGGTTGCGGGTCCTGGGCCGCGGCGACGACGTCATCATCAGCGGTGGCGAGAACGTGCCCGCCGCGACCGTGGCCACGGCGCTGCGCACCCACCCCGGCGTGGCGGATGCGGCCGTGGTCGGTCTCCCCGACCCACGGTGGGGTGAGCGCGTCGTGGCGGTGGCGGTCCCCGCCGACCCCGCCAGCCCACCGACCCTCGAGGTGCTCCGTGCCCACGTCGGGACGACGCATCCGGCCGCCTTCGCACCGCGGCAGCTCGTGCTGGTCGACGCGCTCCCGCGGGACGGGATGGGCAAGGTCACCCGGGACGCGCTGCACGCGCTGATCGCCGGGACCACCTGACCGCGCCCCGCACCGAGGGTTCCACCGTCCGGGCCACCCGCGCCACGACCGCGGCTGCAAGAACCTCGTCCCACGGCCAGGTTCTCGCACCTCCCGGCCCCAGACCACGACCGCGGCTGCACGAACCTCGTCCCACAGCCAGGTTCTCGCACGTCCCGCTGGAGCGGGCGGCCAGAGCGGGCGGCCGGACCTCGGCCGCACCCCGTCCGTGCGGTCCGTGCGGTCCGACCGGACCGTGGCCTACCGGTCGGCCTGCGGCATCTCGCCGGCGCTGCCCAGGTCCGGCGGACCCCCCTCGGCGGGGTCGTCCTGCGGGGTCTCCTCTATCGCGGCCAGCACGTTCGCCCGGAGGCCGTCACCCACCGGCTCGCGCAGCAGACCGCCGAGGTGCGCCGCCGCCTCCCGGAGCCGCGCGACCTCGTCGGCGCAGCGTGAGCACGACCCGAGGTGGACCTCGACGGTGGCGCGCTCCGCGGCGGAGAGCGCATCGACGACGTACGCGGGGGTCAGGGTGTGGATGTCGGGATCGTCCGGGCTCATGCCCTCAGTCCCTCTCCGTCGAGGTGGTGCGCCGTGCCGGTGTGCGCCGGTCCGGCGGCGGCGAGGCCGTCACCCCCCGTTCGGAGCCGACATCGGACCAGGACGCTCGCGACCGGTCACAGCCCAGCGTAGGAGTGCAGGCCGACGATCACGTAGTTGGCGATCAGGTAGGTCCCCATCAGGACGATGAACGCGCCGACCCCGATCCACGCGGCGCGGCGCCCCTTCATCCCGCTGGTGGCGCGCGCATGCAGGTAGCCGGCGTAGGCGACCCAGGTGAGGAACGCGCCGGTCTCCTTGGGGTCCCACCCCCAGAAGCGCCCCCAGCTCTGCTCGGCCCACATCGCCCCGGCGATCGTGCCGACCGTCCACATCAGGAAGGCGAAGGCGATCGTGCGGTGCGCGAGACCGTCGAGGGTCGCCGTCGACGGCAGGAACGGGACGAACCACCGCGCCAGCAGGGCCGCCGCCACCATCACGAGGTTGATCGTCACGAACCGCCCGAGCCCGGCTGCGACGGTGTCGGCGCTGTAGACGAACACCCACGCGACCAGGCTGGTCCCGATAGCGGTGCCGATCGCGAGCCGGACCGGGGACACGCCCGCGCGGAGGGCGGTGCGGTACTCGGCGTCGTGGTCGCGCCCGTCGTCGTCGCCCGTTGGATCCAGGGCGTCGGTGGTCCGGTCGGTCAGCCCGCCGTCCGACGCCACCGACCCGTCCTCGGACCCGGCCTCGAGGTCGCCGACGTAGGCGGCACCGACGGTCGAGCCGTGCATGCCGTGCTCCCGCTGGCGCGCCACGGCGCGCTCACCGGTGTCGCGCAGCAGGTACAGCCCGTTGAACACGAACCCGGCCGCGAAGATCCCCATCGCCCCGACCAGCAGCGACACGTGGAAGTGCCGCCACCACGTGTCCAGGATCGGCATCAGCGGGCCGGGTTCGGCGTACATCAGCAGCGCCGAGGCGAGCACCAGCGCCCCACCGAGCAGCACGAAGCCGTTGAGCTCACCCCGCTTGCGGATGAACGTCAGGTAGGTCCACCCGACGACCACCCCGACCAGGGCCATCAGCGAGGTGACCTCGAACATGTTGCCCAGTGGGAAGCGTGACTGGGCCAGTCCCCGCACCACCTCGTGCGCGATGTGCGTCCCGATCCCGGCGACCGCCAGCGCGGCGCCGACGGCCTGCGCGCGACGACCGCGGACCCGGTCCTCACGCCGTCCCACGGTCGTCGTGAGCGCGTAGAGGTACACGAAGGCGGCGGCGAGGTAGAGCGCCAGCGTCGTCGGCGAGTACAGCACCCGCGACAGGTCGGCGAGCTGCTCGGTGGTCATCGGGTCATCACCTCGGAGGTGGAGCCCGCAGGTGCGGGCGCGGACGTGTCACCGTCTGGATCGGTCACACCGGGCGAGGTCACCGGCGTCCCGCCGGTCGTGGCAGCCAGTGCCGCGACGATCCGGCTGTGCTCCTCCTCGAAGCGTTCGGGACGCTGGAAGGCGCGCCCGGCGACGCGCACCACGGTACGCGGTCCGTCGGGCGTCGCCAGCACCCACAGGCGGCGACGATAGGCGTACAGGGCGGGGATCAGCCCGGCCACCAACAGGGCCGAGCCGAACAGCAGCCACGGGATCTGCGGCCGGGAACTGACCTGGAAGCCGACCCACCGCCGGAGCTCCGGGAAGCTCACGGTCACGTCCCCGATCGTGACGGTCTGGCCTGGCCGCACGAAGGCGCCACCCTCGAGCTCCAACGCGCTGGTGTCGAGCTCCACGATGCTCTGCTGGGTCGCCCCGAGCTGCAGGTCGCCGCGGTACTGGCTGACGATCAGCACCGGGTCGTCGTCCCACGGCGCGCCCGTCAGGGTGGGCGGATCGCCCGGCTCGCCGTCGGGGGCGAAGGGGTACAGGAACACGTCCAGCCCGACGTCGGGGTCGGCCGCCGGCGCCTTCACGGCTCCCCGGAACCCGGCACGGTCCAGCGCGATCGTGGTGATGAAGTCGTCGTACACGACGTCGCCGTCCACCTCGACGACGATCCGCGGCGCGTACCCCCAGTCGAGTTGGTGGATCTTGAACCCGTCCACGGTGTGCGGCCGGTTGCCCTCGATCACGGCCTGCGAGACCTCCCCGTCCGCGCCGACGATCGTCACGTCCGACCGGAAGGTCGTGGGCTGGCCGGCGCCGGGGGCGGTGGGGTCACGGATCCACTCGACCTCGAAGGCATCGAGGTTGAGTTGCCAGCCGGCGTGCTGCTCGGGGCCGAACCAGCGGCCCGGCCGGTAGGTCCAGTAGGAGACCTCGGTGTCGGTGAACCCGCGGTCGCCCTCGACCACCCCGACCTGGCCCTCGAAGGTGATGAGCTGCCCGAACACGATCGCCGCCAGCAGCACGTAGAAGCTGAGGTGGAACAGCAGACTGCCACCTTCGCGGGACCACAGGCCCTTCTCGGCGGCGACCTGGGGCGGGGCTCCGTCGGCGCCGTCGGCGGTACGCACCCGCCAGCGGCGCTCGGTGAGGCTCGACCGGGCGGCCTCATGCACCTCGTCGGGGGTGCGGTCGGTCGCGAAGCTGGCGACCAGGTCATGCCGACCGACGCTGCGGACCAGTGGCGGGCGGCTGCGGCGCACCAGCCGGACCCAGGCCCGGATCCGCGGGATCAGGCACGCCGTCAGGCTGAGGAACAGCAGCAGGAGCAGGGCGAGGAACATCGCCGAGCCGTAGACGTCGAACGCCCCGATCGCGTCGAGCACCCGGGCCACCGGTGCCCCGGGCCCCTCCTCGCCGGCGCGCCACGCCTCGACGGTGCTGCGGACGTTGGGCTCCTGCGGCACGATCGTGGCGATCGCGGTCTGCAGGGCGAGGACCCCCAGCAGGAGCAGCGCGGTCTTCATCCGCACCAGCCACCGCCAGCCCATCGCGATCGAGTCCAACACGAACCGCAGCGGACCGGGCGACCCGGACCCGCGAGGCGGGCGACGGATCGTCGGGTTCGCTTCGGGCGGCGGGGCGGAGTCGGGGCGGCGCACGGGCGGCAAGGTACCGGCCGGGCCGTGCCGCTCCCGTTCCGACATCGTCGTCTCCGTCTGCCGCGCGGTGGGATGCCCCAGCGCCGAGCGGGCGTGCACGATCAGATGGGCGGCGCGAACCCGTCGATCAGGGGGCGCAGCAGGAAGATGAACCGGTCCCACAGGCCCGTCACGAGCGCCGCGCCGACGAGCACCAGCAGGCCACCCCCGACCTGCTGCATCGTCCGCGCGTTGCGCCGCAGCAGGTCGAACGCGCCGGACAGCCGGCGGAACATCAGCCCGAACAGCACGAAGGGTAGCCCGAGCCCGAGGGCGTAGATCAGCCCCAGGAAGGCACCCCGGATCGAGACACCGCCCGTCACCCCGGCAGCCATCGTCAGGATCGCGCCGGCCGCGGGACCGAGGCACGGGGTCCAGCCGACGCCGAACACGAACCCGAGCACCGGCGCGCCGGCGATGCTTCCCGTCGGGGCCCGGTCGGCGACCCGCAGCTCACGGGTGAGGCGCCCCAGGAGCATCAGCACACCGAGCCCCGCGACCAGGAGCCCCATCACCACCCGGGCCCCGGTGGACCGGAACAGGAAGTTCACCAGCCCGGCGGCGAACCCGAGCATCACGAAGGGCACCGCGAACCCGAGCACGAACAGCACCGACCCGACCAGCACCCGCCCCCGCGCGCGCACGCCACCCTGGACGAGATCCTCCCCGGACAGCCCGGTCATGTACGACAGG
This sequence comes from Nitriliruptoraceae bacterium, assembly GCA_007120465.1. GTDB lineage: Bacteria > Actinomycetota > Nitriliruptoria > Nitriliruptorales > Nitriliruptoraceae > CSSed11-175R1. The sequence goes on along the minus strand of SKNO01000200.1, from coordinate 9,724 downwards.
TACCCGGGGACCAACGGGATCACGCAGGGCGACGCGAACCCGACCAGCCCGGCGGCGAAGGCGATCGCGGCGGCGACCAGCACGTTGCCGTCGAGGATGAGGCTGAAGACGCTCTCCGCCACGGCCTCAGCCCTCCGACGCGATCGCGTCGGCGAGGCCAACCACCTCGCTGGTCCCGATCAGCCCGAACACCCGCGCAGCGACCCGACCCTCCGCATCGATGAACACCGTCGACGGGATCGTGCGCGGCCCGATCCCGCGGAAGCGTCCGGCGTAGGCGTTCTCCGGGTCGTACAGCGACGCGTAGGGCACGTCGAACTCGCGCAGGTGCGCGACCGCGTTCGCCTCCGAGTCCTGGATGTTGACGCCCAGGAACACGACCTCGTCGGCCGGCAGCAGGTCGTGGGCGTCGTTGAGGTCGGGCTGCTCGACCCGGCAGGGGCCGCACCACGACGCCCAGAAGTTCATGACCACGACCCGGCCGCGCAGGTCCGCGAGGGACACCGACTCACCGAGCCCGGCCGCCGACACCGTCACCAACGCGTCGGTCGGCGCCTCTACCCGCTGCTCCACGGGGGTCGGGCAGATGCCGTCCCGGACGCCCGCGATGCGATCGCACTCGGCCGCGGACGACGCTCCCGAACAGGCCGCCACCAGCAGGGCGAGCCCGGCAAGGAGCGACAGGCGGGCAGCCGTCACGGCGACCTCGAGGTGGTGAGAAGCGGCGGTGGGAAGCGGCAGCGGGGAGCGGCGGCGGGGCGGGGCGGCGCGGGGACGTGGCGGGCACGGACGGCGGGCGGCGTGATGGTGCCCGTCCGGTGCGGCAGATGCCAACCGGGGCCAGCGCGCATGACCGTCCGGACCGAGGGCGAGACGCGGTGGGGCCCGGGCCGCTCCGCGGCCCGGGCCCCACCGCGCGAACGCGCGCTCAGCTCACTGGGTGATCGGCACGGCGAGCCGCTCGGGCTCCTCGACCTCGTCGGCCTGCAGCCGCTTCTCGCGCTGCTCCATGCGGTCCAGCCACGCCAGGCTGATGAGGAAGATGAACAGCGCCACACCCGTCCAGATCGCCGACGGGATCCACGCCCCGCCCGGATCGTAGAAGGCGAACCAGTCGACCTGGTCGCCGACGGGGATCGGCTCGAGCGGCACCCCGTCCGCGTCGACGAAGTTGGCCACGACCTGGAACCGAGCGGTGGCCAGCATCACGCCGGTCTGCGCGTCGTCGAGGAGACGCGCGTCCTCGACGACCTGGCCGGTGTAGAACATCGGGCCGCGCCGGGTGCCCTCCGGCAGGTCGAGCTCCGCCACCTCCTCCTCGAGGGCGGCCCGCCGGTCGGCGCCGATCTGGGCGATCCCGTTCTCGTCCACCGGGAGGAACTGCTCCTCCATGCGGCTCGCGGCCTGCCCCACCTGGCTCACGAGGCTCGCCCACTCGAGGTTGGGCCGCTCCGCATCCTCCTGCGGTGGGAGGCCGAGGTACTCGTGCGGCGGCGCGAAGCGGTCGACCTCGGCGACGCTCGGGAAGAACGTCGCCCGTTCGGAGCCCTCTTCGAAGGCGTACCACCGGTCGACGTAGTGGTCGGTCGCCTGTCCGGGCAGGTGGTTGATGCCCAGCCCGGCGGGGATCCCGGGCGCACCGAACCACCAGAACACCCCGAGGATCGCGGAGAAGCCGGCCCACGCCACCCCGGTGATCGCCAGCGCCTTCTTCGCGCCGTAGTTCGACCACAGCAGCAGGTAGATCGATCCGACGAAGAACAGGATGCCGAGCGGGACCGCGAGGATCGATGCCGGGTGGTCCGGCGGGATCGCCGCCTCGACCGCGAGGACCAACTGCAGTTCCATCACGACTCCTCGTCCTCGTCAGCCGCCGGCACCGGGTCGCCACCGACCTGGCCGTACCTCGGCCCCCCGGTCACCTGGAACGACTCGATGTGGTCGATGATCTCCTCGATCGCCTCGGCGGTGAGGACCTGGTCGAAGGCCGGCATGGGCGTCGCGGCAGGCACGGCCCGGCCGTTCTCGATCGTGTGACGCACGACCGCCCGGGCGGTCTCCCGGGACGTCTCGTCGTCAGGGTCCCACCCGTACCGCTCGAACACGTTCAACAGCTGCGGACCCACGTAGCCCTCGCCCTCGAAGCCGTGGCAGGTCGCGCAGTGGTTGGCGAACAGGTCGTCACCCGAGCGGCCGACGAACGCCTCGGCGTCCGGCTCGGGGACCTCACCGGTCTGCACCGACAGGATGTAGGTGACGATCGCACTGACCTGCTGGTCGGAGTACACCCCGCCGAACCCGACGCCGAACTGGGGCATCGGCGTGCCGGGCCGGCCGCGCTCGATCGTGCGGGTGATGAAGTCGTGCACGTCGAGCACGACCTCGGAGTCCTCGTAGCGCGCCACGATGTTGTCGAGCGCGGGGGCCGGCCAGGCGACGTCGATGTCCGGGTCGGGGTGCGGTGCCGAGCCGCCCTCGAGGTTCGTACCGTGACACTGCGCACAGGCGTTCTGGTACTCGATGCGCCCGTCGGCGACGTCCTGCTCGTAGAAGGCCTGGACCTGGCCCTCGATCCGGGTCGGCTCGATCAGCCAGTACAGGGGCAGGAACAGCGCCGCGAAGGTGGCCAGCGCCACCCCCCACGCCATCGCCCGCTCCATCCCGGTGGTCTCGAGCTCCTCGTCCGAGTGGTAGGGGCGCATCGCCAGCGGGATGTCGGCGTAGCGCTTCGGTCCCTTGCGCCGGCCCGGGCCGACGACGAAGTACGCCAGCGCGAACCCCGCCAGGGCCACGAGGAGGATGAGCACGGGAACGGTCGAACCGCCACCGCCACCCTCGACGAGCAGGATCGGATCAGGCATCACGTGAGGCTCCGGGCTCTAGGCGTCGACGCAGTGGGGACCCTCGGGACTCTGCTCGAGGACGTTGGCGGTCCGGGCGGGACCGGTCAGCTCCTGCCCGAAGTCGACCACCAGCTGGCCGTCGTCGTCGATGAACGACGCCCAGCGGTCCAGCCCACGCGGCGCCGGACCGAACTGCCACTCTCCGAGACGGTTGTACCGCGAGCCGTGGCAGGGGCACTCGAACCACTGCGAGCTCTGGCACCACGGCACCCCGCACCCGAGGTGCGGGCACGAACCAGCGTTGACGGCCATCAGGCCGAGGTCGTCGTCGAGGATCGCCTGGTGCTCCTCCCCGTACGCATCCATCGCGCCGGACATCGACGGGTCCCAGGTGATGATCGCGACCCCACCCTCGAGGCGCTGCGGCGCGCGCTCCGACTGGATCGTCGCGGCCAGCTCGGCGGCGTCGCCCACGGCGACCTCGCCGAACAGCCCGTCACCCAGTCGCGGCCACATGAACCCCAGGGCGGACACCGCGAACCCACCGAGCCCCGCGCTCGTGGCCCCGATCAGCCCGTAGCGCAGGAAGGTACGGCGGTCGACCGGCTTCAAGCCGGGTCGGCGCGTGGACTCTTCAGCCATGACGGTGTGGACCTCTCGTTACAGCGTGAAACCGAGACCCTGGACCCAGGGCCAGACCCACTCGTACCCCGCTCCGCGGAGGAAGGAGCCGATCATGACCAGCAGGCCCCAGAAGGCCAGGAAGAAGGTGAACGCCATGTTGGCGAACTTGCGGTTCTCCGGCTTCGCGGACGGGTTCTTGTCGGCGTAGGGCAGCGCCATCAGCAGGACGACGACCACCCCGACGATCGTGATGCCGGCCACCGCCGGGTGGAAGTAGGCGAGCAGCTCCTGCAGCCCCATGAAGTACCAGGGCGCCTTGTTGATCGCCGGGACCTCGTTGGGGTTGGCCAACGACCCCAACGGCGCGTCGAGGAAGAAGGAGACGACCAGCAGCAGGCTGCCGACCGCCAGCAGCGCCACGAACTCGACCAGCAGCAGGTGCGGCCAGGTGTAGACCTTGTCCATCTGCTTGGACTGGACCTGCTGGATCCCGGACGGCGGCACCAGCGCGAGCAGCCGGTGGGTGTGGTCGCTGGCGGCCGGCACCCCGATCGACCCGGCGTCCCCACCGTTGCCGAGGGACGCGGCCACGCGCGCCGCACGCTCCTCCGGGCTCAGGCGTCCCGCCGGGGCGCCCGCCTCCGCCGGCGCCGCGGTCTTGGTCGCCACCCCACCGCTACCACGGGACGCACGGAACTCCTCGAGGGCCTTGCTGGCCTCCTCCGCAGGCTTCGGCCCGAGGGTCTGCCCCTCGGCGATCTTGCCCTTGCGGACCGCCGCAGCCTTCGCCTTGGCCCGAGCGATCCGTTCGCTCTTGCCTTCGGCGATCAGGCGGTCGTAGACCTCCTGGTCCATCTGCACGTCAGCCATCGCTCACACCCCCCATCGGGCGGCCGCGTCGCGGTCGGTGGTGATGCGGACCATGGTGTGCTCCGGGGAGATCGTGTCGATCATCGGGACCCTCATCACAGGGGTCCGGAGATGCCGCCGTCCTTGCGGATCCGCCAGAAGTGGACCGCGAGGAAGACGACCGTGATGAACGGCACGAACAGCACGTGCAGCACGTACCAGCGCAGCAGGGTCTCCGGGCCGATCTCCACCCCGCCCAGCAGCACGAAGGAGACCTGGTCGCCGAACACCGGCGAGAAGCCGGCGATGTTCGTGCCGACCGTCACGGCCCACAGCGCCAGCTGGTCCCAGGGCAGCAGGTACCCGGTGAACGACAGGAACAGCGTGAGCAGCAGCAGGATCACCCCGACGACCCAGTTGAACTCCCGCGGCGGCTTGTAGGCGCCGTGGTAGAAGACCCGGGCCATGTGCAGGAACACCGTGAACACCATCGCGTGGGCGCCCCACCGGTGCAGGTTGCGCACCAGCGCTCCGAAGGTCACCGAGGCCGACAGGTCCCGCATGTTCATGTAGGCGATCTCGGTGCCGGCACCGGCCGCCGGGGTGTAGAAGAACATCAGGAAGATGCCGGTGATCGTCAGCAGGACGAACAGGAAGAAGCTCAAGCCACCCAGGCAGTAGGTGTAGGTCAGCTTCAGGCCGTGGCGCTTCACCTTCACCGGGTGCAGGTGGTACAGCACGTTGTTCATCGCGGCGAGCGCACGGTCGCGGGACGTGTCCCGGTAGCCCTTCCGGTAGATCGAGCCCGGCCGGAAGATCGACTTCCAGATGACGTTGTCCTGGACACTGCCCTTGATATCCGAGTAGCTCGGCACCGTCTCGTCCTTCGTTCCAGGGACCCGTCCGCGGGTCGGTCAGCCGTCGACGCGCCCCAGCCAGAGGGCGTCGGACGGGCACCGCTCCACGCAGATCGCGCAGCGGGTGCACTCGTTGTCGTCGATGATGAAGACCGCGTGGGACTGCTCGGCGAGGGTGGTCAGCGCCGGGCTGTCCGCACCCTTGATGATGCTGGGCGACATCATGTAGATGCACTCCCACGGGCACACGTCCTCGCAGGCGCGGCACAGGATGCACAGCTCGGGCGTCAGCCCGATGTGGCGCTTCGGCTTGACCCGTTCCTGGAGCCACTGGGCGTCGACCTGCTGGACGGTGTAGTCGTCGTACATCAGGGGGTGTTCACCCCGGTCGGTCTTCCCCATGGCACCTCCTTCCCTGGATCGTGTCGGGTCCCCGCCTCCGCGTCGCGGGACGTGCTGGGCCTACTTGTAGCCGCCCGCCTCCGGCTTGGTCTCGCCGGTGCCGAGCGTCTTGGGCAGCCGGCGCTGGATGCGCAGCGCCAACCAGATGGTGAGGGCGATCGCGCCGACCATCAACCCCGCGAGCACGCTCTCGGTGATCACGTAGAACAGGTCGGTCGCGATGTCGATCCGGGTCTCCTCGGCCACGAACGGTGAGCTCGCCGGGATCGTGATCCCCGCGCTGCCCGGGATGATCGTGTCCTCGAGCAGGTTCGCGTTGGAGTCGGTGAACTGGATCCAGGTGTGGGGGATCACGCCGTGCAGCCACCACAGGAACGAGGTGGCCGCGACCACGCCCATCGTCGCCGAGACCCACTCCCGCTTGCCGTAGGTGAGCTTGGCGAGCCACAGGGGCAACGCGAACAGCGGCCCGATCCACAGCAGCGTGATCGCCGCGCCGACGTAGCCGCGGCCGATGTTGGCCGGGTCACCGAACTCGTAGAGCGCCCGGAACACCTCGGGCATCGTCAAGAAGAACTCGCGGAACCACTCGAGCACCGTCGCGTCCCTCCTCCACCCGTGCTGGGCACGGGGCTGGCTCGTGGATCCGGGCGGTGTTCGCCCGGATCAGCGGCGACCCCCGACGCCCCTCCGTGGTGCGCCGAGCGGCCCGGTGTCGCCCGGGCCATCGCTGGTCCTGCATCCTGCGCGTGCAACCACCGGCCGCACGTCGCTGAACGTGCGTCCCCGCACCCTCAGCGGGGCGCAACGGTACCAACCGGGGTGAGAGCCGGACAAACGGTCGGGGCCGCCGTCGCCGCGACCGCGCACCCGAGCACAGCCCGTCAGCGTGCTGCGACGGCCGCCGCGGCCCGTCCCGCGGCCTCCACGACCGTCGCGACGGCCCCCTCGTCCAGCGCGAGCGAGGTGAACACCACCTCGTAGCCCGAGGGGGCGAGGTACACGCCCGCCTCCAGCATCGCGTGGAAGAAGGTGGCGTACGCGTCGTGATCGGCGGCGGCGACGTCCTCGTAGCGCGTCGGTGCGCGGTCGGCGAACACCACGCCAGCGAGGGTGCGGTGGCGGACCACCTGCGCGCGCAGCCCGGCGCTGGCCAGGGCCTGCGCGAACCCGTCCGCCACGGCACGGGTGGCGACCTCGAGGTGGTCGTACACGTCGTCGGTGAGCAGCGCCAACTGTGCGGCGCCGGCCGCGACCGCGACCGGGTTCCCCGAGAGGGTCCCGGCCTGGTAGACGGGCCCGTCCGGGGCGAGGTGGTCCATCAGCGCGGCCGGGCCACCGAAGGCGGCGAGCGGGAAGCCGCCGCCGACGATCTTGCCCAGCACGGTCACGTCGGGCGTGACCCCGTGCAGCTCCTGCGCACCGCCACGCGCCAGCCGGAACCCGCTGATGACCTCGTCGAACACCAGCAGCGCCCCGCTGCGGTCGGCCTGCTCCCGCAGGAACGCCAGGAACCCCTCCTCCGGCGGGACGAGGTTCATGTTCGCGGGGACCGGCTCGCACAGGATCGCGGCAAGGTCGTCGCCGTGCTCGTCGACCACCGCGGAGACCGCGGCGCGGTCGTTCCACGGCACCAGGATCGTGTCGGCCACCGCGCCGGCGGTGACCCCGGGTGAGCCGGGGATGCCGAGGGTGGCGACCCCCGACCCGGCGGCGACCAGCAGCGCATCGGAGTGCCCGTGGTAGTGGCCGACGAACTTCAGCAGCTTGGCCCGGCCCGTCGCGCCCCGGGCGAGGCGCACCGCGCTCATCCCCGCTTCGGTCCCGGAGTTGACCAGCCGCACCTTCTCGATCGAGGGGACCGCGTCGACGATCGCCTCGGCGAGCTCCACCTCACCGCTGGTGGGCGCTCCGAAGGACGATCCCCGTTCGAGCGCCGCCACCGCGGCGTCACGGACCTCGCGCCGGGCGTGCCCGAGGACCAGCGGGCCCCACGAGTTGACCAGGTCGATGTACCGGTTGCCGTCGACGTCGATCAGCTCACCACCCTCGCCGCGGGCGATGAATCGGGGGGTGCCGCCGACGCTGCTGAAGGCCCGGACCGGGGAGTTCACCCCGCCGGGGATCACGGCGCGGGCACGGTCGAACAGGGCGGCGGAGCGGGTGGTGTCCACGGTTGACCTCACGTGGTCGGGGTCGGTTCGTCGCGCGCGGGGCCGGGGGCGGGCCGGATGTGCTCGAAGATGATGTTGTCCGCGTGGGCGCGCGCCTTGTCCCAGGTGGCCTCGTCGTCCACCGTCCAGGTGACCACCGGGCCGCCGCGCTCGCGCCAGGCGTCCACCGCGGGCTGCGGCAGGCTGTGGATCTCGTAGCTGACGGCGGCCGGCGCGACCTGCGGCAGGTAGCGCAGCTCGGCCAGGCGCCGACGCAGCGGAGCCGACAGCCCCGCGATCCCGTTCGCCATGGCCGTCTGCACACGGATCAGGTCGGGGTGCTGACGGCGCAGCCACCGCAGCGCGATCGGGTTGAAGCTGGCGACGCACACCGGGCCGTCGTGGTCGGTGAGCACCTCGGCGACCCGCCGCTCGAGCGGGCTCGGACGCAGGCGCACCGACTTCAGCTCGATCATCACCGGCACCTCGCGGAGCACCGCGAGCGCCGCCTCCAGCGTCGGGACGCCCTCCTCGGTGCCCTCGAGCCGCAGCGCGGCGAGCTCCTCCACCGACCGCGCATCGACGCGCCCCTCCACCCCGGCCACCCGCTCCAGCGTCGCGTCGTGGGTCACGACCGCCTCGCCGTCGGCGCTCAGCTGCACGTCGAACTCGACGCCGTAGCCGGCGTCGGCCGCGGCGACGAAGGCGGTGAGCGAGTTCTCGGCTACCCCGTCGCCGTGCAGGCCGCGGTGGGCCATCGGGACCTCGAGCAGCCACGACGGCGCGACCGCACCCGGCTCGTCGTAGGGGCTCACGCGCCGCCCCGGGCCAGGTCCACGGCCGCGTAGGTCAGCACCACGTCGGCGCCGGCACGCGCGATCGACAGCACCGCTTCGCGCATCGCGGCCTCGCCGTCCAGCCAGCCGCGCTGCGCCGCCGCGTGCACCATCGCGTACTCCCCGGACACCTGGTACGCCGCCAGCGGCAGCGGGAAACGGTCCCGGGCGTCGGCGAGGACGTCGAGGTACGGCAGCGCCGGCTTGACCATCAGCACGTCGGCGCCCTCGTCCACGTCCAGGGCGAGCTCGCGGGTCGCCTCCCGCCGGTTCCCGGGGTCCAGCTGGTGGCCGGCCCGGTCGCCGGCGACCATCGTCGACTCCGCGGCATCCCGGAAGGGCCCGTAGTAGGCGGAGGCGTACTTCGCGGCGTAGGCGACGATCCCGACCGCGTCGTGCCCGGTGCCGTCCAGACCGTCGCGGATCGCGCCGACCTGGCCGTCCATCATCCCCGACGGGGCGACCAGGTCGACGCCGGCGTCGGCGTAGGCGATCGCGTCGCGGACGTAGCCCTCGACGGCGGCGTCGTTGCGCACCCGCCCCGCCGCGTCCAGCGGCCCGCAGTGCCCGTGGTCGGTGTACTCGCACTGGCACACGTCGGCCCACAGCACGAGCGCCTCGCCGACCGCGTCACGGATCGCGCGGGCCGCGGTCGGCACGGGACCGTCCGGGTCCCATCCGGTGGTCCCCTCCGCGTCCTTCTCCGCGGGGATCCCGAACAGGATCATCCCGCCGACGCCGAGGTCGACGGCCTCACGGGCGAGGGCGACGACGGACGCGGTGGTGTGCTGCGCGACCCCCGGCATCGACGCGACCGGCTCCGGGGCGTCGATCCCGGCCTTGACGAACACCGGCAGCACGTACCGCGCAGGGTCCAGGCGGGTCTCGACGAAGGCGCGTCGCAGGGCCGGGGTGCGGCGCAGGCGACGCAGGCGCACGATCGGGAAGCGGCTCACGGGGTCCTCGGATGGCGGGGACACGGGCGGTGCAACGGGAGCACGGGCAGCGTACTCGCGGGTCAGTCGCGGTCCGGACCGAACAGCCGCCACCCGGCGGCGAGCGCGGCGAGCCCGAGCCCCATCCCGATCGCGGTCCGCGCGTGCCGGCCCCGGTCGCTGGTGAACGCCTCGTGCCGCTCGTCGGCGACGGCCAACCGCTCG
>SKNO01000194.1 GCA_007120465.1 Nitriliruptoraceae bacterium | reverse complement strand
TGCTGACGGGGGCGGCGCTGCTGCGTGCGGCCGCGCTGCTCGGTGTCGGCGTCGCGGTGGCGGCCGGCTGGCTCTCGCTCCCCCTGCTCTACCTCGCCGTCCTCGCCTTCGGGGTCGCCGAGGTGGTGTTCGACACGGCATCCCAGTCGCTGGTCCCCGACCTGGTGACCCGCGAGCAGCTCGGCACGGCGAACGGGCGGCTGGTCGGTGTCCAGACCGTCATGAGCAACTTCCTCGGTGCCCCCCTCGCCGGGCTGCTGGTGGGGGTCGCGACCGCCAGCGTGTTCCTCGGCCCCGCGGTGCTCTACCTGGGCGCCGGGCTGCTGCTCCTGCGCCTGCCCGGGCCGTACCGTCCGCCGGTGCGTCCGCCGGCCACCCTGCGCCGCGACATCGGCGAGGGGCTCGCCTACCTGCGCGGCCAGCCGGTGCTGCGCAGCATCGCCGGCATCGGCGCGTTGATGAACCTCGCCAGCGCCGCCTACTTCAGCGTGTTCGTGCTGTTCGTCGTCGGCGAGGACGCGCCGATGGGGCTGCCCGAGGCGGCCTACGGTGGGCTCGCCGCCGCACTGGCCACCGGCAGCGTGCTCGGGTCGCTGCTCGCGGGTCCGATCGTGCAGCGCACGGGACCCCGCCGGGCGATCGTCGGCGGCACGCTGGCCGTGTCGGCGCTGATGCTCACCCCTGTCGTGACCGCGAACGTCGTGCCGATCGCGGCGATGGCCGTGCTCCTGGGGTTCGCGTCGGTGACGGTCAACGTCACGTCCGTGTCCAGCCGGCAGCGGATGGTCCCGAGCGAGCTGCTCGGCCGGGTCAACGCGGTGTTCCGTGTGCTCGTGGTCGGGATGATGCCAGTGGGTGCCGCCCTCGGCGGCGTGCTCACCGGCGCCTTCGGACTGCGTCCGCTGTTCGTCGCGGCCGTCGCGCTGCAGCTCCTCGCGATCGCGACCTTCCAGCGCCACATCACCGACGCGGCGCTGCGCGCCGACCCCGGATCGCCGGCTCGCGCCGGCCAGGAGGTCAGCCGGAGCGCGGACCCCGAGGCGGCGGTGGCGACGCCAGCGAGGCCACGAGCCCGTCGAGGTTGTCCGCCTCGCTGACCACCACCTCGGCGAAGCCGTAGCGCGCCACCACCTCGGCCAGCACCAGCGCGCCACCGTGGATCACGTCCTCACGTCCCGGCTGCATCGGCCCGAGCGCGGCACGCTGCCCCGTCGGCATCGCCACGAGCCGCTCGGCCAACGCGGCGAGGCCCGCCGCCGGGATCCGCGATCCGTGGATCTTGGACTCCTCGTAGGCGGTGAGGCCGAGGTGCAACGCACCGAGCGTGGTCGCGGTGCCCGCGACCCCGACCAGCCCCGCCATCCGGGCGAGGTCGGCACCCTGTCCGGCCAGCAGGCGATCCGCCTCCTCGAGTCGCTCCTGGACCATCGCCCGCGCCGCCGCCACCTCGGCGTCGCTGGGAGGGTCGTCGACGAGGTGGCGTTCCGTCAGGCGCACGCATCCGAGCTGCAGTGACACGCTCCCGGCGATCGTGCCGTCGCCGTTGCCGACGATCAGCTCCGTGGAGCCGCCACCGATGTCGATGACCGCCGTCGGGCTGGCGACGTCGACGGCCCGGGCGGCCCCGAGGAACGCGAGGGTCGCCTCCTCCTCGCCGCTGAGGACCTCGGCATCCACGCCGGCGACGGCGCGGACCCCGGTGAAGAAGCGGTCGCGGTCGGCAGCGTCGCGGACCGCTGAGGTCGCCGCGATCCGGACCCGGTCGGTGGCGCCGTACCCGCGCCACACGTCGCGGTAGCGCGCGATCGTCGCGAGCGTGCGCTCCAGCGCGGCGTCGTCGAACCGGCCGGTGGCGTCGACCCCGGCGGCGAGCCGGGTGATCGTCATCTCACGGGTGAGCCGGCGACCGTCGCCGTCCACCACCAGCAGCCGGACCGAGTTCGACCCGACGTCGACCGCCGCGCGTGGCGCACTCATCGCGCGGGGATCCCAGCCGGCGGTCCCTCAGCGGTGACGCAGGGAGCGGGGCACGGGGCCGGTGTGGCGTGCTCCACGGTCCAGGCGCCGATCGGGTTGTCGCCGGTGGCGAGGTGATGGGCGGCGTGGACGTGCAGGCACTTGATGTGGTGCGGCATCCCACCCACGCCGGGGTCGCCCGGCGGGGTCGGTCCGAGCTCGGCCCGGAACGCGCGGTACCGCTCGTCGCTGGCGGCGTAGGCCGCGGCGAGCTCCGGCTCGTCGGCGAGGCGCTGGTTCAGCCCGACCATCGCCTGGTCGGCCTCGAGGGTGCCGACGCGGGAGCGCAGCACCGGACAGGTCAGCCAGAAGGTGGTCGGGAAGGGGGTGCCGTCCTCGAGGCGGGGCTCGACGCGCACGACCGTCGGCAGACCGAACCCGCAGGTGTGCACCACGGCCGGGTTGCCGCGGGCGGGACGGCCCAGCTGCGTCGAGATGACCGCCCGTCCCTGCGCATCCACGGGCTCCGCCGCCCGCGCGCGGGCATACGAGGCGTCCGGATCGGGGCGCACGGCGTCCGCGAGCGGCCCCTGCGGGGAACGATCGTCGGCGCCGGCAGCCGCGTCTCCGGGGACGGGGTCGCCGACCCCCGCGGTCACGTCACGCGACCGCGCCTCTGGCGGCGCGCCTCGCCCTGGATCATCTGGGACTTGTGCATGAAGCGGCGCAGCCGCTTGTTGAAGTCCTTGTCCAGCTTCGACCGCAGGTTCGGGGTCTCCTCGTCCTGCCAGTCGGGGTCGGCGCGCTTGATGGAGAGGTCGACCTTGCCGTCCTCCTTGATGTCGAGGACCTTGACATCGACCTCGTCGCCCTCTGCGAGGTAGGCGTAGATGTTCTCGACGAAGTCGGCATCCACCTCGGAGACGTGGACGAGGCCGGTCACGACCTCACCGTCCTCCGTGGTGACCTCGACGAACGCGCCGTACTCCTCGAGCCGGACGACCTTGCCCTTGACGATCTGTCCCTGCAGTGCGATCAACTCCTCTCGGGATGACGTGCCCGCGCACGCACCGTCGATCCGTGGGTCGGCGCCGCACCGTGCGGTGGCGGCGGATGGTCAGGAACCCGCGCGGTCGACCAGGCCTCGCGCAGGGCTCGGGGCGAGCGGATGCACGGAGGACGTGAGGTCGTGCGCGCGAGGCGCGAGCGGGCATGTGGGCCCGCAGGGGGTCAAGGTACGGCGCCCGCCCCGAACGAGCAAGGTCACCCAGGGGGCGCACCGCGCAGGGTGGCGTGCGGGGGGCGTGGTGCGGCGGCGCCACACGACGCCGCCGGGCACGCTGCGTGGCCTGCTGCACGGCAAGGGGCCAGCATGAAGCACATCTACGCGGTTCCCGTCGAGACGACGGGGTGGAACCTGCCCGATGTCGGGACGACCGTCGCGTTCGACTGGCGGTACGACGAGGGTCGCCAACGGATGCTCAACCTCTACCAGAAGGGCAAGGACAAGCAGTGGGACACGATCCACCGCATCGACTGGTCCCAGGAGGTCGACCCCACCGACCAGGGGTTGCTGCCCGATGAAGTGGTACCGATCTTCGGATCCGAGACGTGGGAGCGGCTGTCGCGAGCGGAGAAGGACGAGGTCCGCTTGCACTACCTCGCCTGGATGAACTCCCAGTTCCTCCACGGTGAGCAGGGCGCACTGATCTGCTCGGCGAAGATCGTGGCGACCGTGCCGGAGATCGACAGCAAGTTCTACGCGGCGACGCAGACGATGGACGAGGCGCGCCACGTCGAGACCTACGCGCGGTACCTGAACGAGAAGCTCGGGGTCGCCTACCCGATCAACGACCACCTGCAGACGCTGCTGGACCAGACCATCAGCGACGGCCGCTGGGACCTCACCTACCTCGGCATGCAGGTCATGATCGAGGGGGTCGCGCTGGCCGCGTTCTCGATGATCCGGGACTTCACCACCGAGCCACTCGCACGCTCGATCAACGCGTACGTCATGCAGGACGAGGCGCGCCACATCGCCTTCGGGCGGCTGGCGCTCAAGGATGCGTACGGGCAGCTGACCGAGGCGGAGCGTCGGGAGCGGGAGGCGTTCGTCATCGAGGCCTCCGAACTGCTCCGTGACCGGTTCCTGGCCCGCGAGGTCTGGGACAACCTCGGGTTCGACGCGGACGCGCTGACCGCCTACGTCGATCGGCACCAGATGATGACCGAGTTCCGCCGGGCGCTGTTCAGCCGGGTCGTGCCGACCGTCAAGGACATCGGGCTGTGGGGCGGCGAGGTGCAGCGGACCTACGAACGGATGGGTGTGCTCGGCTTCCAGGACCTCGACATCGCGGAGCTGTCCGACTCCGACGAGCGCATCGCGGAGGAGATGGAGGCGCTGCTCGCGGCTCGCGCCGAGGGGCGCGTCGTACCCGCCGACGGCTCCCGTGGCGCCGAGCTGGCCGACACGATCGGCACCGGACGGGAGGCCTGAGCAGGCTCCACCGACCGCGTCAGCCGCCGAGCAGGTCCTGGAGGGCGGCCCACGCCCACTCGTACCAGGGTGCGGGTTCGCGCGCAGGCTCCTCGCGCGGCACCGTGATCCGGGGCCGTTCGACCTCGGGCGGCACCAGCGCGTAGGGGACCTCGCCGGGCCGGATGAACCCCTGCTGCTCCCGGGCGAGCAGCTCGATCGTCTCGTCGTCGTGAAGTGCCTCGGCCCGCGCGGCGAGGCGCGCGTTCTCGGCGTCCAGCACGTCGGCCTTCAGCTGCAGCACCGCGACGCGATCACGGTGGTCGAGGTAGGTCTGCGCCGGACCGGACAGCAGCACCACGCCCAGGCCGATCACCGCCAGCAGGGCGACCACCAGCGGCTTGTCGCCGCTCACGGTCACCGACACCGCCCGTCGCACCGCCGCGGCGATGCGGCCGAACATGCCGACGACGGGCGCCAGGAACGGCAGGCGACGCCGGGGACGCCCCCCGTCGGCACGGGGGATGCGCCGTGCGGCACGTCGCCGGGTCAGCGGACCGGGGCCGGTCACGTCGGTCCCCGTCGCAGCTGCGGGAACGCGGCGTGCCCGGCGTAGCGAGCGGCGTCGCCGAGCTCCTCCTCGATGCGCAGCAGCTGGTTGTACTTGGCCACCCGGTCGGAGCGCGCTGGGGCACCGGTCTTGATCTGGCCAGCGTTGACCGCCACGGCGATGTCGGCGATCGTGGCGTCCTCGGTCTCGCCCGAGCGGTGGCTGATCATGGTCGTCCAGCTGGCCCGGTGCGCGAGCGCGACCGCGTCCAGGGTCTCGGTCAGCGACCCGATCTGGTTCACCTTCACGAGGACGCTGTTGGCGGCCCGCTCGTCGATCCCGCGCTGCACGAAGCGGGGGTTGGTGACCAGCAGGTCGTCGCCGACGATCTGCACCCGGTCACCGATCCGCTCGGTCAGCAGGCTGAACCCGGCCCAGTCCGACTCGTCGAGGCCGTCCTCGATCGACACGATCGGGTAGCGCTCCACCAGGTCGGCCCACAGGTCCACCATCTCCTCGGTGGAGAGCACCCGGCCCTCGCCGTCGAGGTGGTAGGCGCCGTCACGGTGGAACTCGCTGGCCGCCGGGTCCAGGGCGATCGCGAGGTCGTCGCCCGGCCGGTACCCGGCAGCCTCGATCGCCTCCATCAGCAGGTCGAGGGCCTCGGTGTTGGAGCCGAGGTCGGGTGCGAACCCGCCCTCGTCCCCGAGGCCGGTGGACAGCCCCCGCTGCTTCAGCACGGACTTCAGCGCGTGGTAGGTCTCTGCGCCCATGCGGAGGGCCTCGCGGAAGCTCGGCGCGCCGACGGGCACGATCATGAACTCCTGGAGGTCCACGTTGGAGTCGGCATGGCTGCCCCCGTTGAGCACGTTCATGCACGGCACCGGGAGCAGGTGAGCGTTGGGCCCGCCGAGGTAGGCGTACAGCGGCAGCCCGGACACGATCGCGGCGGCTTTCGCCACGGCCAGGGACACCCCGAGGATCGCGTTGGCTCCGAGCGTCCCCTTGTTGTCGGTGCCGTCGAGGTCGCGCAGCAGCTGGTCGATCTCCCGCTGCCGGGTGGCGTCCAGACCGAGCAGGGCGGGGGCGATCGTCTCGTGGACGTTGGTGACCGCCCGGGTCACCCCCTTGCCGAGGTAGCGGTGCGCGTCGCCGTCCCGCAGCTCCACGGCCTCCGACTCGCCGGTGGAGGCGCCCGACGGCACCCCGGCACGGCCGAGGGAGCCGTCGACGAGCCCCACCTCGACCTCCACGGTCGGGTTGCCGCGGCTGTCCAGGATCTCGCGCGCACGCACCAGTTCGATCGTGGTGACGTCCATGGAGTCCCCCTCACGGGTCTGCACGGCGCGGGGCAGGGGCGGTCACGCGGCGCGGTCCGCGGGGGACCCTACGCCACAACCGTGCGTTCGAGCAACAACTGCCACATCTGCAACAGCCAGATCGGCCGTGCAAGGTCAGTCGGGTGCGCGCCAGAGCTGGCGGACGATCCCGGCCACGAGCGCGCCCAGGATCCCGCCGAGGAGCGCCCCGACGATCCGCCGTCGCAGCAGGATGGCGCCGAGGAGCGCACCGCCGGCGGCGCTGCTCGCGACGGCGAGCGCATCGGTCGGGAAGGGGGCCCGGTCGTCGCGCCACCCGGCCAGCTCCTCGGCGTCGGCGTCGACGTCCCAGCCGGTCAGGACGTCGCCGCGGTCGTCTCGGACCTCGGCCGGCGGGAGATCGGGCGGCCGCACGCTGGCCGGGTCCGTGCCAGCCGCGACGCCGAAGGTGTCGGCGGTGAGCTCGGTCCCGCAGCCGGGGCAGGGCGCGGGACCATCGGCGAGGCCCTGCACGAGCGCGTTGCGCAGGAACCGGCCACAGTTCGGGCACTGCTGGGGCGCCACCCGTCCTCCTCGGTCGCGGTCGCCGTGAGCGTAGTGCGCCCACCCGCGACCGGGCAGGGCCGTTCGCCGTCGGAGCACCCGACCACCGACCCCGGGGACGCCTCAGGACGCGGCTGCCGCCTCCTCCCACAGCGAGGCGAGCGTCGCGGCGTCCGCCCGAGCGAGGTCCAGGTCACGCTCGGCGGCGAGCGCGAACACCTGCTCGGCACGGGTGCGGTACCGGCGTGCGGCCGCGCGGGCCGCCGCCTCCGGGTCGAGGTCCAGCTCGCGGGCCACCGCGACCACCACCGTGAGCAGGTCCTCCACCGCCCGCTGCGGGTCATCGGTGGCCAGCAGCGCACGTACCGCGTCCACCGGCGGCTGGGGTGGTACGGGTGCGCGGAACCCCCGCTTGGCGGCCTTGCGCTGCAGCGTCTCGAGCAGCATCAGCCCCGCCATCGCGTCCGGAACGCCCTCGAAGGGGCCGGTCCGGGCCTTCTCCTCGGCCTTGAGCTGGTCCCAGTTGGCCTGCACGTCCTCCGCCGTGGCGGCGTCGCCGTCCGCGAAGACGTGGGGGTGGCGGCGCACCAGCTTGTCGGCGATGCCACGGGCCACCTCATCGATCCCGAACGCGCCACGGTCCTGCGCCACCCGCGCGTGGAACACCACCTGGAGCAGGACGTCGCCGAGCTCCTCGGCGAGGTCGATGTCGCCGCCATCCTCGATCGCCTCCACCAGCTCGTAGGTCTCCTCGAGGAGGTAGCCGACCAGGGTGCGGTGGTCCTGCTGCAGGTCCCACGGACAGCCGTCCTCAGGGTCGCGCAGGCGGCGCATCACCTCGATCAGCCGCAGCACCTCGGTGCCTTCGGGCGACGGGGCGAGGAACACCAGCTCGATCTCGAGGTCGTGCTGGGCGGCCATCCCCGCGAGGGCGGGGGCCAGCCCCGCGTCGTCGGGACCGAGCAGGTACACGGGCGTCGCTCCGTCCAGCGCGCGGGCCACCAGCGCCTTGGCCAGCCGTCGGTCCTCGGGCGCGCCCGGCCGGGTGAGGTCGAGATCCGCCCGATCGAGACTCGCCGGTTCGAGCTCCACGAGGTCCAGCCCGGCGGCGTAGAGGTGCGGCGCACTCGGATGGACGTCGCGAGCACGGAGCAGGATCTCGTCCGCGGTGGCCAGTGCATCCCACGCCTGGAATGGCAGCAGCCCCGGCAACGCGTCGGCGGTCTCGACCAGCACGACGCGCGGCGGGTTGCCGGCGGGCATGCTCACCCGTCCGAACCGACCTCGGGGCCGGGCTCGACCGTGCCGGTGAGGGCGTTCCAGACCCCGAACCGGCTCGACACCGTCACCTCGGCCGCGGCGAAGCGCGCCTCGAGGAGCTGGTCCAGCAGGACGTCGAGTCGCTGGCGGCGCTCCTCGGGGGAGAGGTCGTCGGGGGTGACCTCGGTCTCGTCCAGCACCTCGATCACGTGGAACCCGAACTGGGTCTGGACCGGACCGACGATCTCGCCGATCGCCGAGGCCCACACGGCCTCGTCGAACGCGTCGACGAAGAACCCGCGCTCGCGTGGGCCGAGTTCCCCGCCCTGGGCCGCGCTGCCCGGATCGGTGGACCGCTCCTCGGCGAGCTCCCCGAAGTCGGCGCCGCCGGCCAGCTCGCGCAGGATGTCCTGGGCCTCGGCATCGCTCTCCACCAGGATGTGACGGGCCTCACGGGCGACGGTGGACTCCAGGTCGTCGGCGACGAGCTCACGCATCCCCTCGACCAGCTCCTGGGTGGGCAGCAGCACGTCCCGGTACAGCCCGAGGGACAACCCCTGCTGTGCGAGGAGGTCGGCGAGTTCCTCCTCGCCACCGACCGACGCGGCGTCGGCCTCGAACCGCTCATCGACGCGACCGGGCGCGACCTCGATCCCCTCCTCGTCGGCGAGGTCGCGGATCACCGCCGCCTGGATCAGCAGGCTCAGCACCCGCCGCTGCAGCGGCTCGACGATCTGTGCACGCTCGTCGGCATCGAGCCCCTCGACCGCCCCGCTGCGGTTCAGGGCGTCCCGGACGGGCTCCTCCACCTCACCACGGGAGATGGCGTGGCCGTCGACGACCGCCGCCTCCGAGGCGGA
Source organism: Nitriliruptoraceae bacterium (assembly GCA_007120465.1). Lineage (GTDB taxonomy): Bacteria > Actinomycetota > Nitriliruptoria > Nitriliruptorales > Nitriliruptoraceae > CSSed11-175R1. The sequence goes on along the minus strand of SKNO01000194.1, from coordinate 8,696 downwards.
CACCTCCGGGGCGCAGGCGCCGAGCAGCAGCGCGAGGCCCACCGTCGCAGCGGTGAGGGGACGGGAAGCGAGACGCACGGGAGCTCCAGGAGACGGGCGGGAGCGGACGGGACGGGACGGGACGCATCGCGTCGCGGAACGAGTCTATCCGGCGCCCTCCGGCCACCGTTCCCCCGGTTCGCCCGTTCCGAGAACGTGTCGTAGGCTGCGGCCATGAGCGAGGACATCCACACGATCGTCGACGAGCAGCTGCGACGCACCCGCCAGCGCTACACCCGGGGGCGCCGCCAGCTGGTCGAGCTGCTGCTGGGCGCGGAACGGCCGGTGACGATCCCGGAGCTGCTGGAGCTCGGCGCGGCGCAGTCGCAGAGCTCGCTGTACCGCAACCTCGCGATCCTCGAGCAGTGCGGTGCCGTGCACCGGCTGGTGTCGACCGACGACGTGTCCCGCTACGAGCTGGCGGAGGAGCTCTCGGAGCACCATCACCACCTGGTGTGCTCGATCTGCGGTCGGCTCGAGGACGTGATCCTGCCGCCGGCGATCGAGCACGCGCTCTCCCGCGCCGCCGACGAGGCCCGCGCGCAGCGTGCCTTCGAGGTGGACTCCCACCGCCTCGAGCTGGTCGGGACCTGCCCCGCCTGCGCCTGAGGCAGCCGGCCTGCGCCTTCGTGCGCGACGTGCCCCTGCGGCGAACGCCTGGCGCCCGGGGGGTCAGGCGGTCTCCGCCGTCGCGCGGCGACGCACCCGCGGCAGCACGCCAGCGGCCTCCTTGCCGGCGAGGACGAGGAAGAAGCTCAGCACGGTCAACCCGGCGATCGTGGCGCCACCGGCCGTCCCGACGTGGAAGCTGACCAGGAGCCCGACGACGACGCTCAGCCCGCCGATCAGCATCGCCACCCCGATCATCACGGGCACCCGGCGGGCGATCAGCGCCGCGGTCGCCGGCGGGGCGACGATGAACGCGAACACGAGCAGCGTGCCGACGGTCCGGAAGGAGCTCACCACCACCAGCGCGATCAGGCCGAGCATCGCGAGGTGGGTCAGCGTCGGGCGCATCCCGAGCACCTGCGCCTTCGCACGGCTGAAGCTCAGCGCCAGGAAGGGGCGGTACAGGGCCACCGTGACCACCACGGTGATCGCCGTCGCGATCCCCAGCGTGCGCAGGCTGGCGCGGGACACGCCGAGGGGCTCCCCGAACAGGATCGTGGTGAGATCGCCGGCGTACGCCCCGCCCATCGAGATGATCGCCACCCCGGCGGCGAGCATCCCGACGAACAGCAGCCCGATCGCGGTGTCCTCCCCCAGTCGGCTGCGCGCACTCGCCACCGACACCCCGAGGATCATCACCACCGCGCTGATCGCCGCCCCGAGCAGCAGGTTGCCCCCGAGGATGTAGGCGATCGCGATACCCGGCAGCACCCCGTGGGCCATCGCATCGCCCATGAAGGCCATGCCGCGCATCACCACCCAGGTGCCGATCAGCGAGCTCGCGACCACCGTCAGCAGTCCGGCGACGAGCGCGTTGCGCATGAACGCGTAGGCGAAGGGATCGGTGATCAGCTCGAGCATCGCCGCACCATATCCCCGCGCACCGGCACGCCGCCGGTGCGCTCAGCTGAGCGCATCGGCGATCCGGGTCACGGTGGTGCGGAGCAGCCCCGGGTAGGTCTCCGCGCCGCTGCCCTCCTCGCCGAGGGCGTCCGTGTAGATCCGGACCACCTCGACGTGGAGGTCACCCCGGCCGATCACCTCGCTGGCCAGCTGCTCGGCGAGGACCGTCGAGTCGGTGTTCTCGGCGAACACCACCGATACCCCGGCGGTCTCGACGGTGTCGATCAGCGCCGCGAAGCTGCGCGCATCGGTCTCGACCTGGGTCGTCGCTCCCGGGATCACGGTGCCGAGGACCTCGAGGTCGTAGCGCATGGCGAGGTAGCCCAGTGCATCGTGATTGGTGACGAGCTGGCGGTTCTCGGGCGGGACGTCGGCGAGGGTCGCCTCGAGCTCCTCGTGGAGCTCGAGCAGCAGGTCGGCGTACTCCTGCCCGCGCTGCGCCCACTCCTCCGCCGGCAGCGTGGTGGCGACCGCCGCGAGCTCCGCGGCGATCAGCTGGACGCCCTCGGCCATCCGGATCGGGTCGAACCAGATGTGGGGGTCATCGGGGCCGTGGTCGTGCCCGTGCGCGTCCTCGTGGCCGTGGTCCTCCTCGTGCCCGTGGTCGTCCTCGTGGCCGTCGTCGTGCCCGTGGTCCTCCTCGTGCCCGTGCTCCTCCTCGTGGCCGTGATCGTGCCCGTGCTCCTCCTCGTGGCCGTGATCGTGACCGTGGTCCTCCTGGTGGCCGTCGTCGTGCCCGTGGTCGTGCGGCCCGTCCCAGTCGAAGGCGATCGGGTCCAGCTCCGGCGCCACCTCGAACACCCGCACCCCGTCGTCCTCGGCCGCAGCGAGCGCGGCGATGAGGTTCTCCTCGAGCTGGAGCCCGTTCGCGACGACGAGGTCGGCCTCCCGCAGCATCGCGGCGTCCCGGGCCGACGGTTCGTAGCCGTGCGGGTCGACACCCGGCGGCATCAGCACCTCGACGCGACCGTCGTCGCCGACCAGGGTCGCGACGATGTCGCCCAGGATGCTGGTCGTTGCGACCACCAGGACGCCGTCCTGCGCCGGTGCCTCGTCGTGCTCCACCGTTGCCTCGTCCACCTGCTCGGCGGCCGCCGACCCGTCGGGTACCGGATCGTCGGCCACGGGATCCTCGGTCGCGCCACACGCGGTCACGAGCAGGCCGAGCACGGCGGCGATGGCGAGGCCGCGGATCGGTCGGGTGGGGGTTCGGAGGGACATGGCTGCGCTCCTCGGGGGTCCGTGTGCGGGGGGCGAGACGGGATCGTGCGCGGGTGGGGAACCGCCGTCCGACCGCCCGGCGTCCGCTGGATAAGGTAGGTTCCACGGTCAGTGCCGAGGAGCATAATGGGAACCGTTCCTGATTCGCCAGTCGAGAAGCGGGACGACCCCGCGACCCGCACGTCGGTGGTCCCCATCCCGGCGGTGCGCCTCGACGGCGTGACCGTCCGGTACGGCCCGATCCTGGCCCTCGACGACGCCGACCTCGCCGTCGAGGCGGGTTCGGTGGTGGCCGTGATCGGACCGAACGGGTCGGGGAAGTCGACGCTGCTGTCGACGATCTCGGGCCTGGTCCAGCCGACCCGCGGACAGGTGCGGGTGCACGGACGGCCCCCCCGCCACGGGCTGCGGGGGATCGCCCACGTCCTCCAGACCACGGCCGCGAACGAGTCGGTCCCCCTGACCGTCCGCGAGACCGTCCGGATGGGCTGCTACGCCCGCTGCGGGCCGTTCCGGCCGCTGTCCCGCGCCGACCGGGCCGCGATCGACGAGGCGATCGCGCGGATGCGCCTCGGCGACCTGGTGCACCGCCAGCTCCACGAGCTCTCCGGCGGGCAACGGCAGCGGGTGTTCGTGGCGCAGGGGCTCGCGCAGCGCGCCGAGGTCCTGCTCCTGGACGAACCGATCTCCGGACTCGACCTGGTCACCCAGGAGGCGATCACCGAGGTGGTGCAGGCCGAGCGGGCGGCGGGGCGTACGGTCGTGCTCACCACCCATGACGTCGGGACCGCACACCTCGCCGACCACGTCGTGTTGGTCGCGACCCGGGTGGTCGCCGACGGCACCCCGACCGAGGTCCTCACCCCCACGCACCTCTCCCGTGCGTACGGCGGCCACCTGCACCTGCTGGACGACGGGACGATGGTCCTCGACGATCCCAGCCACCACGGCCTCCACGACGCCCCTGCCGCTCCGCCCCGCGACTGACCCTGCACGGCCGACGGCGGCTCAGCCGAGCAGCACCTCGAGGCCGACCGCAGCAGCGAGGCCGACCAGGATCGTGGCAAGGACGCTGCGGGTCCACACCGCCACGCCCAACGCGATCGCCCCCGCGATCGCCCGCGGTCCCAGCAGCACCACCACCCCGTCGGGTCGCAGCACCGCCGGGGCCACCAGCGCCGCCAGGACCGCTGGGGGGATAAGCCGCAGCGGGGTGCGCCAGCGCGCCGGGATCTCCGCGACCCGGTGGGCGACCGCGAGGAAGGACGCGCGCACGAGGTAGGTGCCGAGCCCGACGGCGGCGATCGCGATCCACGCGATGGTGGTGCGGCTCATGCCCGGTCCCCCCGTCGCGCCGTCACCCACCCGGCGAGGATCCCGGCCAGGGCGGCGAGCGGCATCCCGGCGTTGGCGGGCAGCGGTGCCGCCACCACCGCGACGGTCCCAGCGACCACCGCCGCCACCACCGCGGGCCGGTCGGTCACGGTCGGCACCAGCAGCGAGATGAACGCGAGCGGCAGCGCGAACCCGAGGGGGATCGCCGCCGGGACCGCGTCACCGACGAGCACCCCCACCACGGTGGTGAGCTGCCACACGACCCACAGCGGCAACGCCGACCCGGCGTAGAACCACCACCGGTCCACCGTCGCCACCTCGGTGTCGCGGAAGCGCACGATGCTCACCGCGTACGTCTGATCCGTCAGCCAGTACGACCCGAGCAACCGGCGCCCCCGAGGGAGGTGGGCGAGCTCGGGCGCCAGGGACGCGCTGTACATCAGCATGCGCAGGTTGATGATCAACGCGGTCATGATCACGACCAGGAGCGGTGCGTCCCGACCGATCAGATCCAGCGCAGCGAGCTGCGCGGCACCGGCGAGCACGAGCACCGAGAACCCGACGGCCTCCGGCAGGCCCAGTCCGGCGTCGGTGGCGGCGATCCCCGCGATGATCCCGAAGGGCGCGATCCCGACGGTGATGGGCAGCATCGCCCGCGCTCCGGCATGCAGGCTCGGAGCGGCGTCGAGGACGTGACGATCGGAGACGGTCGGCTCACAGGGTCGGGACGGGAGGCGAACGCTACCGCTGCGGCGCCGGTCCTCGACGGTCCGGCCGCTACGGTGCGAGGTCGCCACGTCCCGTCACGTCCCGGAGGTCGTTTCCCGTGCCCTGTCTGCCGACGGTCGCGCGGTGACGAGCCGCACCCACCGGACGCCTCCACCTGCCGAGTTCACCGCGCTGCTCGCGCTGTCGATCGCACTGGCCGCCCTCGGGATCGACATCCTGCTCCCGGCCTTCGGCGCGATCCGCGCCGAACTCGGCCTGCCGGCGGACTCGACCGCCGTGGCCGCCCTCGTGACGGCGTACTTCCTCGGGCTGGCGCTCGGGCAGCTCGCGTACGGACCGCTCTCGGACCGGTTCGGACGCCGTCCCACCCTGTTCGTCGGCTACGCCGTGTACGTGCTCGGTGCCCTCGCGGCCACCGCCTCCCCGTCCCTCGAGCTGCTCGTGGCCAGCCGGTTCCTGTGGGGACTCGGTGCCGCCGGCCCTCGGGTGGTGACGATCGCGATCATCCGGGACACCTACGAGGGCGACCGGATGTCGCGGGCGATGTCCTTCGTGATGGCGGTGTTCATCCTCGTGCCGGTGATCGCGCCGTCGATCGGTGCCGGGCTCGTCGCGCTCGGCAACTGGCGGTGGGTCTTCGCCACCTGCGTGCTCGCGGCGCTCGTGATGACGGTGTGGGCGTGGGTGCGCCTGCCCGAGACCCTCCCCGACCGGCACCGGCTGGAGCTGCGGCTGGGCCGGATCGCCCGCGCCGTCGGCGTCGTGGTGACCGACCGGCAGGCGCGCGGGTACGGGCTGGCCATGACGGTGCTGTTCGGCGCGTTCCTGTCCTACATCGCCAGCTCCGAGATCATCATCACCGAGACCTTCGACCGTGCCCGGTGGTTCCCCGTGATCTTCTCGGGGTTGGCGGCGGTCATGGGCGTGGCGATCCTGCTCAACGCCCGGATCGTCGGGCGGATCGGCGCACGCCGGCTCGCCCACCGCGCGCTCCTCGGCTACCTCGCTGTCGCCGCGGTGCTGGTGCTGGTCGCGGTGACGACCGGCGGGCGGCCGCCGCTGTGGCTGTTCCTGGTGACCGCCGGGCTGCTGCTCGCCTCGCACGCCCTGCTCGTGCCCAACCTCAACGCGATCGCGATGGCGAACATGGCGCCGGTCGCCGGGACCGCCTCGTCGCTGCTCGGCGCCGCGCAGATCGCGGGCGGTGCGATGTTGGGCGCGGTGGTCGACCAGGCGTTCGCCGGCACGATCCTCCCGCTGTCCGTCGCCTTCCTCGGGTACGGGACCGTCGCGCTCGGGCTGATCCTGTGGACCGAGCACGGCAAGCTGTTCCAGCCGCTGCCCCGGCCACCCGGGATCGACCCGACGGCTCCGGTCACCGAGGGCTGACCGCCGGCGCCGTCACGGCGTCGACAGCTCCACCACCAGCGGGGCGTGATCCGACGGCTTGTCGCCCTCGGCGTTGTTGCGCCGGAAGCGGGTGTCCACCTCGACGGCGTGGACGTCGAGGTGGCGGCTCACCAGGGCGTAGTCGATCCGCATGCCCATCCCGCGGCGGAAGGCGCCCATGCGGTAGTCCCACCAGGTGAACCCCTCGTCGTCGGGCCGGACCGCACGGAACGCGTCGACGAGGCCGAGGTCCAGCAGGTCCATCAGTCGGCTGCGCTCATCCGGTGTGACGTGGGTGGCGCCCGCGAAAGCCGCGATGTCCCAGACGTCGCGGTCCTCCAGCGCCACGTTGAAGTCCCCCGCCACCACCGTCGGCCCGGCCGCCACCAGCTCGTCGAGCCGGTGCCGCGCGGCATCGAGGAACCGCAGCTTGGCGACGAACATCGGATGGTCGGGCTCGCGGCCGTTCGGGACGTACGCCGACACGATCCGCACCCCGCCGACGGTGCCCTCCAGCCACCGGGCCTCGGCGGGGTCGGGTTCGCCGGGGAGGCCGGCCTGGATCCCCGCCACCTCGAGGTGGTCGGGCACGACCAGCGCCACACCGTTCCACCGCCCCTCGGAGTGCTCCACGGCGCGGTAGCCGACGGCAGCCAGCGCCTCGTGCGGGAAGGCCTCGGCGGCGACCTTCGTCTCCTGGATGCACACGACATCCGGACGGTGCTGCTCGAGCAGCTCGACCACCCGCGGCAGTCGGGCACGGATCGAGTTGACGTTCCAGCTGATCAGGCGCATGGCCGCGACCCTACCCGGCGCGTCGACGCGCACCGCCCCTCGCCGACGGGTCCTGATCAGAGGAGCGCACGCTCGGTGGTCCCTGCCCGCTACCGTCGCGACCGCGGAGGGCGGGCACGGTCGTCCCGCGCCTCGGCGCCCCCGCCCGGTGCCGGCCAGGAGCGAGAGGTGGACGGACCGTTGACCTCCCGGCGGCCCGTCTGGTTGACGGCCCCGGTCCTGACCGTCGCCGTGCTGTCCGTCGCGGCAGGGATCGGACAGTTCGCGGTGACGACCGCGATCGGCACGGTGGCGGCGTACTTCGGGGAGCCCGCTCCCGACGACGAGGCGCTCGCCCAGATCGGGTTGCCAGCGACGACCCTGGGGGTCGCGCTGTCGGTGATCCGGCTCGCGTCGCTGTTCAGCCTGCCGATCGCCGCGCAGGCGGACCGCTTCGGACGGCGGACGGTGCTGCTGACGATCGCCGCCGTCGGGCTGGCGCTGTCGGCGCTGTCGGCGCTGGCGCCGGCCTTCTGGTTCTACGTGGCGCTGGTCGCGCTGGCCAGGCCACTGCTGTCCGCCGTCAACGCCCTCGCCGGGGTGGTCGCGGCCGAGGAGGCGACGTCGAAGGACCGCTCGGCGGCGCTGGCACTGGTGGCCGCGGCCTACGGGCTCGGGTCGGGGATCATCGCCGTCGGGCGGGGGCTCCTCCCCGGCGAGCCCGACTGGCGGATCGTGATGGGCGCGGCCGTGATCCCGCTGGTGCTGCTCCCGCTGCTCGCCCGCCGGATCCGCGAACCCCGGATCGCCAGCGACCACCTCGGCCCCGTCGGCCTGCCGGGCCACATCCCCCAGCCCTACCGCGGCCGGGTGATCCTGGTGGCGACCCTGACGGGCACCCTCACCCTGGCGACCGGACCGGGCTTCACCCTGCTGTTCGTCTACGGCGAGCAGGTCCTCGGCGCGTCCCCGCTGTACCTGTCGACGCTGGTGCTGGCAGCGGGACCGACCGGGCTCCTCGGGCTCCTGCTCGGGCGGTGGGGGTCCGACCGGTTCGGGCGGACGGTGACCGCAGCCGTCGCGATGGCGAGCACGGGCGCGGCGATCGCGTGGGGATACGCGGGCGACATCCTGGAGCTCTCGATCGGCTACCTGATCGCGCTCGGGACCAGCAGCGCCTTCGCCCCACCGACGGGTGCGCTGGTGGCCGAACTCGTCCCCACGCGGATCCGGGCGACGGTGGCCGGATGGGAGACGATCGCCGGCGTGCTCGGCGCCGCCCTCGGGCTGTTGTGCTTCGGGGTGATCGCCGACCTCACCGGCAGCTTCGCGACCGCCTCGATCCTGGTCGGAGTGATCGTCGCGGTGGCCTCGATCGGCTTCCGGTGGCTCCCCGAGACGCGTGGGACCGAGCTCGAGGACCTCGAGGACCCGGACAGCGAGCGTGGCACGTAGCCGGTGTGGGCGCGGCGACCGACCGGTCGCCGCGCCCACACCTCGGACCACGTCCATCCCCGGTTGCGCCTCATCAGGGCGCAGTGGCGGATCGGCGGGAGGTCAACCCTGCTGCGGAGGCGGCGCGGCCTGGCCTCCGGACGGCGGCGGAGCGGGCGCCTGCGGGGGCGGGGCGTGGCCCG
>SKNO01000187.1 GCA_007120465.1 Nitriliruptoraceae bacterium | reverse complement strand
TCGACGACACCGTCGAGGTCGGCCAGGTCATCGCCGTGATCGGCGACGCCCCCGCGAAGGACACCGCCGAGGACGAGGAGGAGACCGAGGTCGCCGACGAGGAGGCCCCCGAAGCCGCCGAGGAGGACACCGAGGAGCCGACCACCGAGGACGAGACCGCGGAGGAGGGCGGGCCGTCCTCACCGCCGGACGAGGCGGAGCAGGCACCCGACCGGGCCGCGTCGGCCGGTCCCGTCCTGACCTCTCCCCTGGTCCGCCGGATGCTGCGCGAGGCAGGCCTGTCACCGGACCAGGTCGAGCCCACGGGTCCCGGTGGGCGCATCACGCGGGAGGACGCCGAACGCGCGATCGGGGCCGGCGGTGAGGCCGCCGCACCCGCGGAGGAACCGGCGCCCGCACCTGCCGCCACCCCGCCTCCGACCGTCCCGAGCGCCCCGACCGAACGGGAGCGTCCACCGGCGTCACCGATCCAGGTCGACTTCGGGGGCGAACGCGAGGTCACGCAGGACCTCACGCGGGTACGCAAGGCGATCGCCAAGGCGATGATGGAGTCGCTGCAGACCACCGCGCAGCTCACCGCCGCGGTGGAGGTCGACCTCACGAACATCATGAACCTCCGTGCCGCGAAGCGGGAGGCGTTCAAGGCCAAGGAGGGCGTGTCCCTCTCGCCGCTTCCGATGATCGCCCGTGCGGTCTGCATGGTGATGCCGCGGCACCCGGTGATGAACTCGTCGATGGACACCGATGCCGGGACCGCCACCTTCCACAACTACCTCAACCTCGGCATCGCCGTGGACACCGACCGGGGTCTGCTCGTCCCCAACCTCAAGGACGCACAGGACCTGACCGTGCCGGCCCTCGCCCGCGGGATCACCGACCTCGCGAAGCGCACCCGCAACAAGCAGATCCAGCCCGACGAGATCGCCGGGGGCACCTTCACGATCACCAACACGGGCTCGGTCGGCACGCTGTTCGACACCCCGATCCTGAACCCGCCGGAGGTCGCGATCCTGGCGACCGCCGCGATCGAGAAGCGGCCGGTGGTGGTCTCGGACGCCTACGGCGACTCGATCGCCATCCGGTGGATGTCGTACCTGTGCCTGTCCTACGACCACCGCATGGTGGACGGGGCCGACTCCGCGCGCTTCCTGCAGGACCTCAAGTTCGTGCTCGAGACCCACGACTTCTCGACGGAGCTCGGCGTGTGACGACCCGCGTCGAGCTGCGTCCGGACCGGTTGCGCGCCGACCGCGAGCAGCCGCTGGCGGTCGCGCGGCTCGGGCAGGTGGGCTACCTCGACGCCTGGGAGCTGCAGCGTCGGCTCGTCGAGGCCCGCCGCGGCGCGGGGGGCCGCGACGTCCTGCTCCTGCTGGAGCACCCAGCCGTCTACACGCTCGGGAAGCGCACCGACCGCGCGCACCTGCTGTACGACGATGCGACCCGGCAGCGCCACGGGATCGAACTCGTCGAGGTGGACCGTGGCGGCGACATCACCTACCACGGCCCGGGGCAGCTCGTCGGCTACCCGATCATCCAGCTCGCGTCGATCCGGGGGGTGGTCGACTACGTCCGTGCCCTCGAGGAGGTGCTGATCGTGGCCCTCGGGCGGTTCGGGCTCACCGGGCAACGCTCGCAGGGCTACACCGGCGTATGGGTCGGTGACGAGAAGATCGCCGCGATCGGCGTGCGGGTCGCCAGCGGCGGCATCACCTCGCACGGCTTCGCCCTGAACGTGGCGCCGCGTATGGCCGACTTCGCGGGCATCGTGCCCTGCGGCATCGCCGACCGCGGGGTGTGCTCGCTGGCGTCGCTGGGCGTCGAGGTGTCCGTCGACGAGGTCGCCGACGCGGTGGAGGCCGCGGCGGCACAGGTGCTCGACGCTACCCTCGAACCGGTCCGGCTCGCCGACCTCGACCGACGGATGGAGCCCACCTCGTGAGCGACCGCCGCCCCGTGATCCCCGACGGTGCCCGCACCCTGGCGGTCGTGCCCTCCGCGCGCGAGCAGCGGGACCGCACCCGCGAACGCCGCCAGCGGGCGGGCGTGGTCCGCGGCAGCGTCGACACCTCGCTGCCCGGTGGGCGCAAGCCGGAGTGGCTGAAGGTGAAGGCCAGCTTCGGGGAGAACTTCACCGACGTCACCCGGCTGATGGAGGACCTCGAGCTCAACACCGTCTGCTCACAGGCGGCCTGCCCCAACATCTACGAGTGCTGGGAGATGCGTGAGGCCACCTTCCTGATCGGTGGGGAGGACTGCACCCGGCGGTGCGGCTTCTGCCAGATCAAGACGGGCAAGCCCGCCGAGTACGACACCGACGAGCCGCGCCGCGTCGCCGAGGCCGTCGAGCACCTCGGTCTGCGGTTCGCCGTGATCACGATGGTCGCGCGCGACGACCTCCCCGACCAGGGTGCCTGGCTGATCGCGGAGACGATCCGACAGGTCCGCGCCCGCACCCCCGACGTCGGCGTCGAGGTGCTGCCGAGCGACTTCGGGTACGGCAACGACCCGGCGCGCGGCTCCGACGCGCTCGACCAGGTCGTCGAGGCGGGCCCCGACGTGTTCGCCTTCAACCTCGAGACCTGCCGCCGGCTGTTCCCCACGATCCGTCCCGCCTTCGACTACGACCGCGGGCTGGCGTTCCTCGCGCTCGCCCGGCAGCGGTTCCCCCGCTCGACTGCGATCAAGTCGAACCTGATCGCCGGCATGAGCGAGACCGACGACGAGATCCGCGCGTGCATGCGCGACCTGCGGGCGGCGGGCGTGAACACGCTGACGATCGGCCAGTACCTGCAGCCCTCGGCGCAGCACCTGCACCTCGACCGCTACGTCCCGCCGGAGACCTTCGCGAGCTTCCGCGAGTACGGCGAGGTGGAGCTCGGCTTCGACCACGTGCAGGCCGGGCCGATGGTCCGCTCGAGCTACCACGCCGGCCAGCAGGCGATGGATGCCAAGGTGTGGGAACCCTCCCCCGGCCAGCCAGGCGGTGGGCCCGCGTGAGCGCTGCCGCGGGCGTCGTCACGCCACGCGAGACCTGACCGGCGGTCGGTCCGATCAGTCCTCGGCGTCGGGGTCGGGCATCTGCTCGCCGAGGTCGTCGGCGTCGGGCATCCGCTGGCCCAGGTCGCCGGGGACGGCCTCCCTGACCGCGTCGTCGTGGTCGCCGACGACACGCCCCGGACCGCCGGCCCGTGACGCGTCCACCGCGCGCTGGCGGGTCGGCTCGTCGGGGATCGGGAAGGAGAACAGGTCGACCTGGTCGTCGCCCATCGCGACCGCCTGCTCCGTGCGCAGCCACACGGTGCGCTGCGGGAAGGGGATCTCGATGCCGGACGCATCGAAGGCCTTCTTGATGCGGGCGCGTAGCTCGCGCATGATCGCCCACTGCTGGCCCGGCACCACCTTGATGACCAGCCGGATGTCGACGCTGTCGTTGCCGAGCTCCTGTACCCCCCAGACCTCGGGGTCCTGGAGGAACAGCTCCTGGTACTGCTCCTCGTGGGCCATCTCGACCGCGACCCGCTCGATGATGTCGCTGGCCGCGTCCACGTCGTTGCCGTAGGCGACCGCGATGTCCAGCAGCGCCCGCGCCCAGTCCTGACTCATGTTCCCCACCCGGCGGATCTCGCCGTTGGGGATGTGCCACAGCGTGCCGTTGACGTCCCGGACACGGGTGCTGCGCAGCGAGATGCCCTCCACCACGCCGACAGCCTCCCCCGCGTCGACGATGTCGCCGACGCCGTACTGGTCCTCGATCAGCATGAACACGCCCGACAGGAAGTCCTTGACGAGATCCTGCGCACCGAACCCGAGGGCCACGCCGACGATGCCGGCGCCGGCGATCAACGGGCCGAGCTGGATGCCGACCTGCCCGAGCATCATGATGATCGCGAGCGACCAGATCACGACCCGGGTGATGCTCCTGGCCAGCGACCCGAGCGCGTCCGCGCGTTGGACGCGCCGCAGGTCCTCCTCCTTCTCGTCGACGGGCATCCCGACACGGCGACGCAGACGGCGTCCCGGCGCGGCAGTCGGATCCTTCATGCGCTCGACCACCCGGTCGATCAGCCGGCTGGAGAGCGACGACAGCACCACCGCGATCACCAGGATCAGCAGCACGCTGAGGCCGGGCGAGACGAGCCGGCCGATGACGATCGAGAGGAACTCGTTGTCGATGTTCTCGGTGATCATCTCACCGACACGGGAGACCCCCTCCATCGGATCGGCGGTCTGGGCGAGAAGCGGTCGCACGGCGTCCTCCCTCGCCCCTGGCGAGGCGAGCTGATCGATCGCGGTCGGTGGCCGGACCCGAGGCTAGTGAGCCGCCGGTCGTCACGCCGGTGAGGGCACGGCAGGCCGGATGGGCACACCGTCGCCGGTGTAACACCGACGAAACACGGCGGACACCTCGGTGGTACAGCCCGCTCGTAGCGTCCTGATCCGGCAGGACCGACGTGGGTGCGCGAGCACCCACCGAGGCCGGGCGGGGTGTCCCCACCGAGCCCCAACCGTGGCCGGACGCGCTGCGGTGCGAGACGGCCGCGTCGGTCCGGGCACCTCGCCCACCTGCCGACGACGACAGATCGGCGCCACACCGCCCGGGACGTTGGCCAGATGCAACGCCTCCGGGATCACGCCGCAGCGACAAGGAGCGACAAGTTGGGAAGCTCACCGGCCACAGCACATGACGTCCTCGGGATGATCGAGTCCGAGGGCTACGAGTTCATCGACCTGCGGTTCGTCGACCTCCCGGGACTGGTCCAGCACTTCTCGGTCCCCGTCTCGGCGGTGGACGAGCGGGTGTTCACCGACGGGCTGTACTTCGACGGCAGCTCGGTGCGCGGGTTCCAGGGCATCCAGGAGTCCGACATGCTCCTGATCCCGGACGTCACCACCGCCCAGGAGGATCGGTTCCGCGACCGCAAGACCCTGATGCTCTACTGCCACGTCCACGACGCGATCACCGGCGAGGCCTACTCCCGCGACCCCCGCAACATCGTCCGCAAGGCGGAGGCCTACCTGCGTTCGACCGGCATCGCCGACACCGCGTACATGGGCCCGGAGGCGGAGTTCTTCATCTTCGACTCGATCCGGTTCCAGGGCGAGCCGCACCACGCCTTCTACGCGATCGACTCCGTGGAGGGACCGTGGACCAGCGGGGCCGAGGACGACGGCTTCGGCAACCTCGGCTACAAGCCCCGCACCAAGCAGGGCTACTTCCCCGTGCCGCCGATGGACCACTACCAGGACCTTCGCTCGGAGATGAGCGCCCAGCTCGAGGCCTTCGGCATCCCCGTCGAGGTGCAGCACCACGAGGTGGGCGCGCCCGGGCAGGGCGAGATCGACATCCGCTTCGACGAGCTCACCCGGATCGCCGACAAGCTGATGACCTTCAAGTACGTCGTGAAGAACACCGCGTGGCGGGCCGGGAAGACCGTGACCTTCATGCCCAAGCCGATCTTCGGCGACAACGGCTCGGGGATGCACACCCACCAGTCGCTG
>SKNO01000198.1 GCA_007120465.1 Nitriliruptoraceae bacterium | reverse complement strand
TCGACGCCCACCCCGTCCTCAGATGAACTACAACGCCGTAACTCGGCAGAAACCGGCGGTTCTACGAGACCGACCTCGACACGCCCAGCACCGCCCCGGACACACCACCGCTGGCAGGACCGCAGCTCAGTTCAGCGAGACGACCCCACCACCCCGCCGAAACCCAAACTTGACGCGACAAAGCCCCGATCGGCAACACATGTGGACTGAACTCCGGGTCCGCGTGAATCCAAGTTAGGCGGTGCCCAGCCCACCGTAGGCGAGGGCGAGTGCTCCGGCCCGGGGGTCGGTGTTGACCAGCCCGCTGTCGCGAGGAGCCCGGCCGATCGGCCGCCCGAGCACCAGGGCAGGCTCCGCCAAGTGGCGGATGTCTCCGCGGGGCCGGCGTGCCACCGTGGCAGACAGCGTAGGCCCACGCGGGAGGGTGATCCATGGCTGGGATCGACGAGGTGCTCGAACGGTTGGTGGCGGAATCGGAGTTCCGGGAGCAGCTGCGGGCGGATCCGGCAGCGGCCCTGTCCGGCTACGTGCTGGACGACGAGGACCTCGAGGTGCTGGCTTTCACCCTCGACGAGTCCGCGGGCGGCGACCACGCGGTCGAGCAGCGGACGAGCAAGTCGGCGCTTCTCATGCTCCTGGCGGCGGGACTCGATGCTGCCTCCGCGAAGCCACCTCTCAGCGGCCCGGGTGTTTCAACCCCCTACCCGAACATGGCTGCAGCGGACGGCGCCGAAGAGGCTGACATCCTCGTGGGCAAGATCACGCCGAAAGGCGAGAGCGACGCAGCTTCGAAGTTGGATCCCACCCAACTCGGGCTGGACCCCGCGCACATCTCCCTGGATCCCGCAGATGCGCCCGCCGACCACATCGAGACCTACCCCGTCATCTCGGGCGCGCGTGTCGGCACAGAGGGTCAGGCGGATCCCAAGCTCGCATCCGACGTCGATCCCGAGGCGGCGGTGAACCTCTCCTCTCCGGGGGCTTACGGGCAGGAGGACGCTGAGGAGGCCGCCGACAGCCACGACCGCTACGCCAACCAGGAGGTGAGCTACTTGCTCCAGCCGGGCGACGATCCCCCTGCCGACGAGGCGCACAAAGGCCATTCGGAGGTCCTGGCCACGGGGTTCTCGACGGACGATGCGGAGGGCGTCGAGGATCTGGCCGGTGCGCCGGAGCGAGTCGAGTCCGCAGTGCCGGAGTTCGACACGAGCACGGGCTGGGACTCGTCCGAGGCGGAGGGGCACGGAGAGCGCGACGGCGTCGAGATCAAGCAGATACAGGAGGTCTCCGGCCTCAAGATCGAGGTCGACGAGATCGAGCTCAAGGAGAACACCCTCGACGAGGCCTCAGGCGAGGATGCCGCAGCGAAGGACGGGGCCATCTCGATCGAGGGGAAGGACGTCACGGTCAAGGGGAGGACCCGCGGCGATCCTCCCATCGAGGCGGGCGCTGACGATCTCGCCGACGGCGACCGCTGAGCGACCGTCGGGAGATGACCGTGCCCTCCAGCCGGACGAGCCTCTGGGCGGCACTGGCTGGCTAAGCCAGGCAAGCCACTCGGCCCGGGCGACCCGGACCTCTGGCAGCAGGTCGCTGACCGCCTGAACCCCACCAAGGCCCGCCCCCGCCGGCGGGAGGGGATCGAGGAGGCGTCCCTCACGTCGCTGCGGGACGGTCCGTACGTCATGCTCCGCTCCCCCGACGTCGTCGTCGGCCACGTCCGGCTCTCCCCCGACGAGGTGGAGCTGACCGACGTCGTCGATGCAGGAAACGAGAACTGGCTGCCGCGGGTGCGCATGATGGGTGAACTCGTCCTGGTCGCCGCCGGCACGGCAGGGTTCGTGCTCCCGCACCTGTTCAGGCTCCCGCCGGAGGCCTCCACGACGTTGGCGTTCTCCCTCGGGACGCGGAACCCCTTCGTCGTGCTCCCGTTCGCCCTCGCGCTGCCCGCCGGGTTCGACATCGCTGTCGTGGTGATCGTGTCCCAGTCGTTGACGGAACCGTTCGGGATGATCGCCTACCTCCGCGCCTTCCGCCGCGTCACCGTGGCTCGGCCGGCCACCTCCGACCTGGCCGTGTCAGCATCGTGCCGGCTGCGAGCAGCAGGAGCCCCAGGAGGGTCAGCCCGGGCGCGGTGCCCGTCCCGGTGGCCGGGAGCTGCTCGGTGTCTGCGGCGAGCTCGGTGGCCCCCTCGGCGTCGTCGCCGTCACCGGCATCATCACCGTCGTCGGGCTCGTCCGCCAGTGGCACCACCTCGACCTCGACCGCACCGATGTCGCAGCCCTCCCCCTGTGGCCGTGCCACGCCGCGTTGGTCCGTCGGGATCAACGGCTGGCAGTCGCTCTCCGGGATGGCGTCGATCAGCGGGCTGGGGTTCGTGTGGACCGGCCGCATCGTCAGCGTCGGCCCCCCGTTGTCGGCGAGCGGCCCCAGCTTCGGGTCACCGCCGGCGCTGACGTCGGTCGGATCCGTGAACCCGCAGGTCCCGTCGGTGTCGTAGCTGTAGGTGCTGATGGTGCCCCCGGACAGTTGGCAGCCTGCTCCGCCGAGCCCATCGGCGACGACCGACGCGAAGGTGGCGAGGGTGCCCCCCTGCTCGACGGCGATCTGGCTCGCACCGACGTTCGCGGCGACCGTCGTGTGCAGCAGCGCCAGGCCGGGCAGGCCGCCGGTCCGGATCGCGGCACCCGCCCCGCTGGCGACGTTCTGTGCGAAGGTGACGTTGACCGCGTGCGCGCTGCCCGCGTTGACCCCACCGCCGTTCCCGCCGGTGGCCTCGTTCGACGCGAACGTCGAGGTGGAGGCGTAGACGGTGCCCAGCGGTGCCCAGACCGCACCGCCGAGTGCCGCCTGGTTCGCCATCAGCGACGACCCGTCGCGGATCGTGACATCGCCCTCGGCGTGGATCCCGCCGCCACCGGCCGCGCCCGCCTCGTTCCCGTACAGCGTCGAGGCGACGACCTCGACGTCACCGATCGCGAACAGCGCACCCCCCGAGACGACGGCGACGTTGCGCTCCGCGAGCGAGCGTTCGAGCGTGAGGGCACCACCGGCGCGGACCGCCCCACCGATGTCAGCAGCTTCGTTGTCGCGGAGGGTGACCTCGGCGAGGACGATGTCCTCGGCCGCGCCGAGAGCGCCGCCGCTCTCCGCGGTGTTCGCCGCGAACGTCGACCCCGTGACCGTCAGGTCCTGGGCTGACCACAGCGCGCCTCCCCGGTCCTCGGCCTCGTTGTCATCGAACCAGGAGCCGTCGGCGTCGATGCTCATGGACGCTCGCACGGCGCCCCCGTCGCCAGCGGCGCGGTTGTCCTCGAACGTCGCGTCTTCCAGGACCACGCTCCCCAGGGCCGCGATCGCCCCGCCGTGGTGGCCAGCCACGTTCGACGCCAGCACGGACCGCGTGATCGTGACCGTGCTGCCACCGGACTGGATCGCCCCGCCTGTCGCCAGGGCGGCTTCGTTCTCGCGGAGCGTCGAGTCGGTGACGGTCACCGCCCCGGCGGACCGGATCGCGCCCGCGAACCCGGCGGCCGTGTTGCCGCGCAGCGTCGAGTCGGTGATCGTCGCGGTCGCTGTCGCCCGCAGCGCCCCCCCGCTCCCCGCGTGGTTGTCCTCGAAGGTCGATCCCGAGACGACCACGGTCCCGGCGAACACGCCGCCGCCGGTCGCTCCCTGGTTGTCCGTGAACGTGGTGTCCTGGATGGTCGCGGTCCCGGCGGCGTAGACCGCGCCCCCGTCGCTGCCGGCGACGTTGCTCGTGAACGCCGGGCCGTCGAGCGTCACGGCGCTGGCGACGATCGCGCCGCCGAGGCCGGCTGCCGAGTTGCCGGTGAAGGTCGCGGCTCCCGCGACCGAGACGGAGCCGCCCGTCCGGATCGCGCCTCCGTGCGTGCCCGTCGCCTCGTTGTCCGTGAACTGGGCCGGACCGGTGACCGACACCTCGGCGTCCGCGGAGACGGCGCCGCCCACGGGTGCGGAGTTGGTGGCGAAGACGCTGGCTCCCGCGGCGTCGAGGTGCCAGCCGGTGTGGATCGCCCCGCCGGCCGCGTCGCTGTGGTTCTCGGTGAAGGTGCTTGCGACCACGAGCACGGCACCACCGGGTGCGTTGATCGCACCGCCCGATCCCGGCGCGCTGTTCCCGGTGAGGAACGAGTCGGCGACGAGCACCTGGCCGCTCGCGTCGATGGCGCCACCCGTCGACCCCGCGGAGTTGCCGCTCACCGACGCATCCGTGAGGCTGACCGAGCCGGACGGTCCGAAGGTGCGGATCGCGCCACCCGCGTCGCCCGCGTCGTTGAGGGTCAGGCTCGACGCCACGACGTCGACCTCGCCGAGCGCCCAGATCCCACCACCGTGACCGGACGCGCTGTTGCCGGTGATGACCGACCCGTCCTGCACGGAGACCGGACCGTGGGCGAGCACCGCCCCGCCGTTCCCGGTCCGGTCGCCACCGGTGAGGGTCACGTCGACGAGCGTGAGCCGACCCGAGCCCTGGTTCTCGAGGATCCCTGCGGTGCAGGTCTGGGTGATCCGGAACCCGGCACCGTCCAGGACGAGGTCGGTGGCGCTGTTGCGGAGGACCACGTCGTCGGCGGCGCAGTCGTCACCGAGGTCGATGTCGTTCTGCAGGACGATCGCGGTCTCGGCGGCATCCCCGAAGGCGGCCCGCAGTTCGGCTTCGGTGGAGACGTTGGTCTGCCCCGCCGCAGGCGGTGCGGTGAGCACGACCAGCATCGCGGCCAGCAACGCCGCGAGCGCTGCGCTGGCGGTCCATCGCTGCGGATCCCACGCGGTGCGACCGAGGACGACCGTGGCTCCCCGACCGTCGGTCCTGCGTCTCCTCGCCGCCGCTGCCCCGCTGCCGCCCCGCTCCATCGTCCGCTCCTCACGCTGTCTCGATCCATCGCCAGGAACGCCGAGGGCGCCGCCGGCTCAGCGATCCATCCTCCGTGTGGCCGCGCGCGGGAACATCCGGGAACCCCCGGATGTTGCGCCATCCCTCCTCCCGCACCGTTGCGACATGGACATCCGGATCGAGGTGGACGAGCGCGACCCGCCGACCGGTCGTGTGCTGGTCGCCGATGCGACCCCGCGCCCGTTCAGCGGGTGGCTCGGGCTGCTCGGCGAGCTCTCGGTGGTGCTGTCCGAGCCGACGGGGAAGGGGTCAGGGGCCGCGCCGGGCGACCTCGGCGGCCAGCGCGACCCGTGAGGACACGCCGAGCTTGCGGAACACGTGGCTGAGGTGCGTCTCGACGGTGCGTGGCGAGATGAACATCCGGCGCCCGACCTCCGGGTTGGTCAGCCCCTCCGCGACCAGCCGCGTCACCTCCCGTTCCGTCGGGGTGAGCGCGTCCCAGCCCACCTGGGGGCGGGAGCGCGCGTCCCGACGTCCACGGGCGACGCCCAACCCACGCAGCCGCGCATCCACCTGCCGCTCGTCCCGGACGGCGCCGGCGTCGTGGTAGAGGGTCGCCGCCCCGCGCAGCAGCTCCCGCGCCAGGTCC
>SKNO01000292.1 GCA_007120465.1 Nitriliruptoraceae bacterium | reverse complement strand
TGTGCTCGACGAGGCCCTCGCGGCCTCCCTCCACGACCGCGAGCGGCCACGACGCTGATCGGCGAACCTGCGTGGGTGGGCACGAGAGGTATCGAACCTCTGACCTCTGCCGTGTGAAGGCAGCGCTCTCCCACTGAGCTACGTGCCCGGGGGTGGCGCACGATACCCCGGTGCCTGGAGCACGGCCAACCGGCCCCGTGGTCCGGCCGGCCACCGATCACGGGGCGGTGCGTGCACGCGGAGCCCGGGTGTGGCACAGTGCGGGGACCAGGAGGAAGGAGGTGGTCCGTTTGGGAAGTAGCGATAGACACGGGACCCTGGAGGTGCCCGGCCGCTAGAGGCCGACGCTGGAACGCTCCAGCGAGTACCAGCCGGGCACCGTCCTCTGATCGGTCGGGGACTCGTCCCGCCCGACATCCTGGCTCCCATCGCCGCACGCACGCGGTTCCACCGTGCACGGGTGAGGTGCGGTGGGCCCCGGGAACGGTGCCAGAGGTCCGATTCCAGCACGCGGGAGGCGCGGCGCCACGCCGCGCCTCCCGCCGTTCCCGCCCCGGTCGGCGTCGTCGCCCACGGCGCTACGCTGGCGGGGCAGCCCGCAGCACCCGCTTGCAGGGAGCTGGGGCGACCTGCGAGGCTTCGGCCCCGCGCCTCTCCTCCGCCACGAGGGACCGCCACTGAGTTCCGAGGCCTGGCCCGGGTACGTCCGCCCACGCGAACTGCCCGCCCCGCTCCGCGCGATCCTGGTCATCGCGCTGCTCTACGTCTTCCTCGTCGGGGTCGCCACCCTCGAGTCGGGCATCGCCGCCCTCGGCGCCGGGTTCCAGGAGGCGCTGCTCGCGCAGGTCTCCAACCCGGTCTCCGGGCTGTCCGCCGGCATCCTCGCCACCGTGCTCGTGCAGTCCTCCTCGGTGTCGACGGCCACGATCGTCGGGCTGGTCGGCGCCGGCACCCTGGGGGTGCCCGAGGCCGTCCCGATGATCATGGGCGCCAACATCGGCACGACCGTCACCAACACGCTGGCCGCCCTCGGGAACATCCGCCGGTCCGAGGAGTTCCGGCGCGGGTTCGCCGGCGCGACGATGCACGACATGTTCAACCTGCTGGCCGTCGTGATCATCCTGCCCCTGGAGCTCGTCACCGGCATCGTCTCGCGGGTGGCGCTCGCGCTGACCGGCGTGCTGCGTGGCACCGAGATCGACGTGGTCCCTGGCCCGAGCCCGATCCGCCGTGCCGTGCGACTCCCTGTCGAACTCCTCGAGCAGGTGATCGACCCGGAGACGATCGGCCGGGTCGCCGGCGTGCTGCTGCTCGTCGTCGGACTCGGGCTGATCTTCCTCGCGCTCGGGTTCATCACCCGCAACATGCGTCGGCTGATCGCCGGTGCCCTCGAACGCTCGATGAACCGGGTCATCGGCCGGGGCGGCGGCGCGATCGGGATCCTGCTCGGGATCGTGGTGACCTTCCTCGTCCAGTCCTCGACGATCACGACCTCGATCCTGGTGCCCCTGGTCGCGGCGGGCATCCTCACGTTGCCCAACGCCTACCCGATCACCCTCGGCGCGAACGTCGGCACCACGATCACCGCGCTGCTCGCCTCGCTCGCGGTGCTCCGACCCGAAGGGCTCACCATCGCGCTGGTCCATACGCTGTTCAACCTGCTCGCCCTGGCGATCCTGTACCCGGTGCCGAAGCTGCGTCTGGTCCCGGTCCGGGCCGCCGAGTGGCTCGCGGACCAGGCGGTCTCGCACCGCTCGATCGTGGCCGTGTACGTGCTCGGGCTGTTCATCCTGCTGCCCGTGCTGGGTATCGTGCTGCTGGACTGATCGGATGCCGCGATGATCCTCGGACTCTCCCGCCGCGAAGATGCTGCCCGCCTGGAACGGATCGACGCCACCTTCCAGCGCATGTTCACCGACGACCGGCACGCCTTCGACCTGGCGATGTCGGCGCTCGTCGGTGGCGCGAGCCCGGGGACCGTCGGCGACGACCTGCGCACCACGGACCGGCAGGTGAACGAGGCCGAGCGGGAGATCCGCCGGGAACTGGTCGTCCACGCGAGCGTGTACGGCGGGTTCACCACCCCCGAGGTGCTCGTGTACATGTCGATCGTCAAGGACGTGGAGCGCATCGGGGACTACGCCAAGAACCTGTTCGACATCGCTGCCGACGGCATCGTCCTCGATCAGGGCGAGCTGATGAACGAGGTGCTCAGCCTGCGCTCCCGGCTCTCGCGGATGATCACCGACGTCGCCGAGGTGTTCGAGCAGCGCGACGGCGCTCGTGCCCGTGAGATGTTCCGTGAGGGTGACGCGCTGCAGGACGACTTCGACGAGCGGGTGTCGGCCCTGGTGACCGGACGGATCGGCGAGCCCTACGCGGTGGCCTACGCGCTGACCTACCGCTACCTCAAGCGCATCGTCGCGCACCTGATGAACGTGTTGTCCGCCGTGGTGATGCCGATCGATCGGCTCGACTTCTTCGATGCGGACCCCGAGGACCGCCCCGAGGTCGGCATCCCGCCCGGGGAGGGCGATGACGACTGAGGGCGGTTCAGCCGTCCCGGGGCAGGGGGCTGCGCGCCAGATCCGGTCCGCTGGGCGCCTCCCCCAGCGGCACGTCCTCGAGCGTGACGAGCAGTTCCACCGCGCCCTGCCGTTCGGCGGTGCCGGCGAGGTTGCCCTCCCGGACCACCGCCGCCGGGGCCCGCAGCACCTTGCGCGCCCCGCCCTCGACGTCGACCAGCCACGCGACCGCCACCTCGCCGTCGGCCACCTCGACGCCCGTGAGCGTGAAGGCCACCCGCTCGGGGCCGACGATCACGCGCCCCGCGACCCCCTCGGCGAGGTCCACGGGGATGCTCTCGCCCGCGGCCAGCTCCGACAGGGCACCGGCCTGGGCGGTCATCGCCTGGTCGTAGGCGCCGACCAGGGTGCGCAGGTGCAGGTTCCAGAACAGCACCCCGACCGCCAGCACGAGCACGACCAGGCCTGCGATGAGCACGTGGCCGACCCGGAGCGAGCGGGTCGGCGTCACCTCCTCGGCCTCCCCGTCCTCCGGGGCGTCGAGGTCGGTGCGCAGGGGCACCCGGGCGCGTTCGTCGGCCTCGGCCTGCACCAGGTCCGCGGCGATGTCACGGAGCTCCGCCACCCGCGAACGGCAGTCCCGGCACCCCCGCAGGTGGGTCCGGAACGCGTGCTCGTCTGTGCCGCTGAGCCCGCCGAGCACGTGCCCGAGCGCGAGCTGGTCGTAGCGATCGTGGTCCGCAGCCATGGCCGCGTCAGCGTACGGCGTCGGCGGCACGACGGGTCGATGACCCGGTGGGCGCTGCGCCGACCGCTCACCGCAGCGCGACAGGAGGGCCATCCGCCACGGCACGCGCCCAGGCGACCGCGCTCAGCAGGGTGACCCCGAGAGGAACTGGCGGGGGTTCTGGGCCTGTCCGCCGACGCGGAACTCCAGATGCAGGTGGGGTCCGGTCGAGTTGCCCGTCGACCCGACGGCACCGATCGTCTGGCCGCGCTGGACCCACTGCCCCTCCCCCACGGCGAAGCGGCTCAGGTGGGCGTAGGCGGTGACGACGCCGTCGTCGTGGCGGAGCAGCAGCAGCCGTCCGTACCCGCCGCGCCACCCGGCGTAGAGCACCTGGCCGGCCCTGGCGGCGCCGATCGGTGTCCCCGTCGGTGCGCCGAGGTCGATCCCCCGGTGCATCCGACCCCACCGCGGCCCGTACTCCGACGTCACGGGGGCGCACAGCGGCCAGGCGTACCCGGAGGTCGATGCCGGGCGCGACGGAGCCTGGGCCTGCCGGGCCGCCGCACGCCGCGCCTCCTCCTGGCGTCGCCGCTCGGCCTCCCGCTGGCGGATCAGCTCCTCCAGGCGCTCCTGCTCGCCCTCGAGGTCGTCCTGCTCCTCCTGCAGCAGTCGGACCCGCTCGCGCGCGTCGGCGGCCGCGAGCGCCCGGCTCGCCCGCAGCTGTTCCACCTCGGCGAGGACCTCCTGCTGCTCGGTGAGCAGGCCGGCCAGACGGGCCTCCTCGGCCTCCGCCCGCTCCCGCTCGGCGTCGACCGCCACCTCGGCGGCCTCGATCGCCTCCAGGTCGACCTGGTCCCCCTCGAGCAGGGTCCGCAGGTAGGTGGTCCGCGCCACCGCGTCGGCGGCGACGTCGCCGCTGAACAGGACGTCGAAGGTGCGCGTCGGCCCGAGCTTGAACATGCGCACCGCCCGCTGGTGGAACGCCGCCACCAGCGCGTCGCGCTCCTCCTCGATCCCCGCCAGGCGCGACCGTGCGTCCCGGACGACGATCCGTTGGCGCTCCACCGCCGTGGCAACGTCGTTGACGACGGCCTCCACCTCGCGCAGGGTCGCGTCCGCGTCGGCCAGCGCCTCCTCGGCATCGTCGGCCGCCGCCTCCGCCGCGGTGATCTCCGCCCGGATGTCTCCGAGCCGCTCCTTGGCGTCGGCGAGCGCCCGCTCCTCGGCGGTGCGGGCCGACGCCGCGGACACCGCGAGCAGGCCCACGAGCGCGAGGCCGCCGACGATCGCCAGCCCGACCGCGGTCGTCCACCCAGGAGCGACCTGCGCCCCACCGATCCTCACGGACCCGGCCCCTCCTCCTCAAGCCCCGATCCACCGCTTCCGACACTAGGGACGCTAGCAACCGCGCGCCGCGCGGTCCTCGGCGTGGCGTCCGCGTGCACCGACCGTCCGGAGGTGGTTGGTATCCTCCCGCGTTCGACACCGCGCACCTCAGCACGGGGGGTTGAGGATCCATCCATGACGACGCCATGACCCGCCGCCGCGCGCTGACCATCACCGGGTACGGGCTCGGAGGGCTCGTCGGGCTCGTCCTGCTCGCGTTGGGCGTCCTGTGGGCCATCCAGGCCGGCAGCATCCTGCCCAACACCAGCATCGCCGGGGTCGAGGTGTCACGGCTCTCGCCCGAGGAGGCTGCCGAGGCTCTCGCGCCGCTGGTCGACGAGCGCCGCGACGACCCGGTCGCCTTCACCTTCGAGGGCGAGCGCTACGAGGTCGTCCCGGCCGAGGTCGGCTACCGCGTCGACCTGGACGCCACGCTCGACGCCGCGATGGCGCGCGGACGATCGGGCCTGCCCGGCGACATCGTCGAGCGGGTCCGCGCCTTGCGCACCCCCGAGGCCTTCGACCTGATCGACACCTACGACCCCGAGGCCGTCGAGGCGTGGGTCGCCGCCACCGCCACGGCGGTGGACCGTGAGGTGTTCTCCGGCGCGGTGGACATCGATCCAGACACCCTCGACGTCGAGGTGGCACTCCCCCACGGCAGCGCGACGGTGCGTCAGGCGGAGACCGCCGAACTCCTCGTCGCCGCCCTGCACGAGCCGGGTAGGGAGGAGCTCGAGCTGCCGGTCGACACCGAACCGCAGCGGGTCTCGAGCGAGGACGTCCGTGCCGTCGCCGCCCAGATCGAGCGGGCCCTCGCCTCCCCGCTGCAACTCGTCGCCGGCGACGAGGAGCTGGTCCTCGAACCGGCGCAGATCGCCCGTATCGTCGACATCACCGAGCGCAACGTCGGCGCCGGCGCGACCCTCGACCTGCTGGTCGACCCCGATGGGCTGACGGCCGCGCTCGCGGACGAGGACCTCAGCCGCTTCGAGCGCGAAGCCCGCAACGCGCGCTACGTGGCCAGCCGCACCCCGCCGCGCCGCTTCGACGCCCAGGGCAACGCGACCTTCACGCCGGTCCCCGCCAACGTCGAGGTGGAGGGCGGCCAGGACGGCACCCGGTTCGACCCCGAGCTCGCCGCTGAGCAGATCGCCGAGCTGCTGCGCACCGGTGCCCGCGGCGGGGAGCTCAAGCTCGAACGGATCCCGGCGGAGTTCTCCACCCAGCGCGCCCAGCAGCTCAAGCCGACCCACCTGATCGGCACCTTCACGACCTACCACGCCGCCGGGACGCCACGGGTCCACAACATCCAGCTCCTCGCCGACACGATCGACGGCACGGTCCTGATGCCCGGCGAGCAGTTCTCGATCAACGAGATCTCGGGCGTCCGTTCCTGCGCGAAGGGCTACCGCGAGGACGGCATGATCCTCCGGGGCGAACTGGTCGACGTGTGCGGCGGCGGGACGTCGCAGTTCGGGACCACCACCTTCAACGCCGCCTTCTTCGCCGGCGTGCAGCTCGACCAGTGGAAGGCCCACAGCTGGTACATCTCGCGCTACCCGATGGGGCGGGAGGCGACCCTCAACTACCCGGTGCTGGACGTGAAGTTCACCAACACCACGTCGGGCGTGATCATCGTCAAGACCACCTACACCCCGAGCTCGATCACCGTGTCGCTCTACGGCCAGCCGCTCGCCCGCGCCGTCTCCGCGAGCCACTCGAGCCCGAGCGACTGGCGGGACCCCTCGGAGGAGCGTCGCGAGACCGATGAGCTCGACGAGAACCGAGAGCGGGTGATCCAGTCGGGCAGCCGCGGGTTCACGGTGACGGTCACCCGCACGATCGACAAGTTCGACGGCGCGAACAACTCACACTCGTTCACGACCGTGTACACGCCACAGCGCCGCATCGTCGAGGTGGGGACCCGCCCCGTCCAGGACGACGACGATGATGATGATGATGATGATGATGATGATGACGACGACGACGACGGGGACGAGTAGGCCGGCGCGGGCGATCCGGACGACGGGGAGGATCAGGACGCCGCGTCGCCGCCGTCCCTCGGTGCGAGCCGCCGCCGGCTGACCCCCGGTGGTCGGCCCCACAGCCGCGGAGCCGTCACCTCCGCGGACCGCTGGGGCGCGCGGTCGTCGGGGAGCAGCACCAGCAACGGTCGGTGCCAGCGTCCCTCTGGCTCGCCGGTCCAGCCCTCGACCTGCGCGGCGATACGCAGGCCCGCATCGAGCCGGGGAGCGATGCGTGCGGCCACCGTGCGGTCGAGGTAGCCGATCCGCCACCCCCCGGCGTGATCGGCGACCCAGACGCCGACCGCGAGCGGGTCAGCGGGGTTGGACGGCTCCCGGACAAGCCGTGCGAGCTGTCCGGCACGTGGACCCGTCGCACCGGGCAGGCGCGCGGCGAAGGCGTGGCCACGCACCGGGGTGCGGAACGGGTGTCGGACGGGTGGTGGGGTCGTCGTCTCGGTCCTCATGCTCAGAGCATGGCATCGGGGTGTGACAGCGCCCGCTCGGCGCGCGCCTGCGCCGCCACCTTGCAGCTGTCCTCCCGCTGGCAGGTGAAGCACCAGCCACCTCCACGCAGGCGGAGCGCCGCCTCGTCGGCCGGCCGTGCGCCCCCGTCGGTCAGCGCGGACAGCCGCACCAGTTGCCCGACGGTGTCGACCACCCGGCGTGCGGTGAGCTCCAGCGTCTCGGGGCGCAGGTCCTCCGGCTCGTGCCGCCCCTCGGTGACGTAGTAGGTGGCCCAGCGGAAGGGTGGGGCACCCTCCGCGAGGGTGACCAGCAGGGCGTAGAACCGCAGCTCGTGGCGGTCGTGCTCGGGCCGGGGACGGCCGGTCTTGAGGTCCACCACCAGCGCCCGGGCACGGTCGTCCCGCCGGCGGCTGTCCAGGATCAGGTCGGGCCGGCCGAACAGCTGGATCCGCCCCTCGCACAGCGACACCGCGACGGGCTCTTCCGCCCGCCGCTGGACCAGCGCCGGCGGCAGCGCTGGCCACACCTCGCGGAACCCCGCCACCAGCTCCGCGAGTTCCGCCTGGAGCGCTGCCGCCTCCGGCGCGGGCTGCGCGTTCATCCACGCCGACAGCGACGCCGGGTCCCCCGGGCGTCGACTGGCCTCGTCGTGCCACACCTCGGCGACGACCGTGGCGGGGTCACGCTGCCGGTCGAGGTCCCAGTCCCGCTCGATCATCGCGTGGGCGAGGATGCCGCGCACGCTGGCGCGGGTGTGCTCGAAGGGCTTGGCGTCGAGCTGCAACCCGTCGCACACCTGCCGGTCCAGCCGCGTCTTGGTCACGAGCAGGCGGCCGCGCCGCTCGCGGGCCGCCGCGGCCTCGAGCTCCTCACCGAGCGTCGCGAGCCCGGTCTCCAGCTGCTCGCGGAGCGCGCCCGCCAGCCCCCGGTCGGCCTGCGGGCGCGGTGCACCCCAACCGAGCAGGTCGGCCGCCAGACGCTCCTGCGCCGGCGTGTCCAGCGTCAGCGCGTCCGACGGCCGTGCCACCGCTCAGCTCACGACGTCCCACACGTTGCCCGACCCGAGCAGCGCGGCGAGGTCGCCCTCGCCCTGCTGCTCGCGCGCCGCGGCCAGCTGCTCGCGGAGCAGCTCGTCGTAGACCGGCCGGTCCACGGCCCGGAACACCCCGATCGGCGTCGGGCCGACGGGGTTGTGGGACAGGCGCGCCAGCGCGAACGCGGTGGTGGGCTCGTCCTTCGTCGGGTCGTGGATCACGACCCGGTCGCCGGCCTCCTCGGTGGGCTTCACCTTCATCGTGCCGTCGCCGCGCGCCACGATCGCGTGCTCGCCGTTGGGCCCGAAGGTGATCGGCTCACCGTCGACGAGCCGGATCTGGTTGTGGTCGCGCTGGTCGGGGTCCTTGAGCGCCGCGAACGCCCCGTCGTTGAAGACGTTGCAGTTCTGGTAGATCTCGACGAAGGACGCCCCGCGGTGCTCGTAGGCGGCGCGGAGCACCTCCGAGAGGTGCTTCCGGTCGGTGTCGATGCTGCGGGCGACGAAGGTCGCCTCCGCACCGAGCGCGAGGCTCACCGGGTTCAACGGCCGGTCGATCGAGCCCATCGGCGTGGACTTCTTCACCGACCCGAGCGGTGAGGTCGGCGAGTACTGGCCCTTGGTCAGCCCGTAGATCTCGTTGTTGAACAGCAGGATGTTGATGTCCATGTTGCGGCGCAGCGCGTGGATCAGGTGGTTGCCACCGATCGACAACCCGTCGCCGTCACCGGTGACCACCCACACGTCGAGGTCGGGACGGGTGATCGCCAACCCGGTCGCCAGCGCCGGCGCTCGGCCGTGGATCGAGTGGAACCCGTAGGTCCCCATGTAGTAGGGGAACCGCGAGGAGCAGCCGATCCCGGACACGAACACCGTCGACTCCGGCCGTGCGCCCAGCTCGGGGAGCAGCGTCTGCACCGTCGCGAGGATCGCGTAGTCCCCGCATCCCGGGCACCACCGGACCTCCCGGTCCGAGGTGAAGTCCTTCCTGGTGAGCTTGCTGTCGGTGGTCGTCACGACGCGTCCCCCCATCCGAGGGTCTCGATGGTCCGAGCGAGTTCGCCGGCCGAGAAGGGTTGGCCGGACACCCGGTTGTACGACTGGATGTCCACCAGCGTGCGTGCCCGCAGGAGGGTCGCGAGCTGGCCGACGTTGTTCTCCGGCAGGATCACCCGCCGGTAGGACCGCAGGATGTCGTCGAGGTCCTTGGGCAGCGGGTTGAGGTGGCGGATGTGGGTCCGGGCGACGTTGCGTCCCCGCGCCCGCAGGTCGCGGGTCGCGGCCCGGATCGGGCCGAGGGTCGAACCCCACCCCACGACGAGCACGTCCGCCTCACCGGAGGGGTCGTCCACGTCGGTCGGCGGGAGCGCGTCGGCGATGCGGGCCATCCGCTCGTGCCGCAGCATCGTCATCCGGTGGTGGTTCTCGGGCTCGTAGCTGATGTGCCCGGTGCCGTCCTCCTTCTCGATCCCGCCGACGCGGTGCTCGAGGCCAGGCGTGCCGGGCACCGCCCACGGCCGCGCCAGGGTCTCGGGGTCACGCAGGTACGGCAGGAACTCCCCGTCGGTGATGTCCTGCTCGTCGGCGAACCGGAACACGCTGGCGAGGTCCGGCAACTCCTCGATCACGGGTAGCCGCCACGGCTCCGCCGAGTTGGCGAGGTAGCCGTCGGAGAGCAGCACCACCGGCGTGCGGTAGGTCAGGGCGATCCGTGCCGCCTCGATCGCCGCGTCGAAGCAGTCGGCCGGCGAGCCCGCCGCGACGACCGGCAGCGGTGCCTCGCCGTTGCGGCCGTACAGGGCCTGGAACAGGTCCGACTGCTCGGTCTTGGTGGGCAGACCGGTCGACGGACCACCGCGCTGCACGTTGACGACGATCATCGGCAGCTCGGTCATGACTGCGAGGCCCATCGCCTCGGCCTTGAGCGCGATGCCGGGCCCCGACGAGGCGGTGACCCCGAGCGCGCCGCCGAAGGCCGCGCCGATCACCGACCCAACCGCGGCGATCTCGTCCTCGGCCTGGAAGGTCGAGATGCCGAACCGCTTGAGGGCCGACAGCTCGTGGAGGATGTCCGACGCCGGCGTGATCGGGTACGAGCCGTAGAACAGCGGCAGCCCGGACCGGACCGACGCGGCCACCAGCCCGTAGGACAGGGCCTGGTTCCCGGTGATGTTGCGGTACCGGCCCGGGGGGAGCTTGGCCTCCTTGACCTCGTAGTGGAACACGAAGGCTTCGGTGGTCTCGCCGTAGTTCCACCCGGCGCGCAGGGCGGTGATGTTCGCGTCGGCGAGCTCCGGCCGGGCGGAGAACTTGGACTCGAGCCAGGCCACGGTCTCCTGGATCGGGCGCGAGAACATCCACGACACGAGCCCCAGGGCCAGCATGTTCTTGCTGCGCTCGGCCTCCTTCTTGTTGAGCTCACCGCGCTCGATGTGCTCCTCCAGCGCCCGCAGCGTCAGCGAGGTGAGCCCGACCTCGTGGACCTGGTAGTCGGTCAGCGTCCCGTCCTCGCGGGGGTCGGTCTCGTACCCGGCCTTCTGCAGGTTGCGCTTGGTGAAGGCATCGGTGTTGAGGATCACGGTGCCGCCCGACCTCAGCGCCGCCAGGTGCTTCATCAGCGCGGCCGGGTTCATCGCGATCAGCACGTCGGGCGCGTCGCCGGGCGTGTGGATGTCCTGGTCGGAGAAGTGGAGCTGGAAGGAGCTCACGCCGGCCAACGTCCCGGCTGGCGCCCGGATCTCCGCGGGGAAGTCCGGCAGGGTGGCGAGGTCGTTGCCGGCCACCGCGGTCTGGTTGGTGAACTGGTCACCGGCCAACTGCATGCCGTCACCGGAGTCACCGGCGAAGCGCACGACGGCGCTCGAGAGCTGGACCATGGTGCGCTCCCTCGCGTCGTCGCTCACGGTGCTGCTCATGGTGTGCGTTCCCTTCCTGGGGTCGGTCCGTCCATGCAACGGGCGGTCGTAGCCCCGACCGTACCGTGCGGGCCCGCCGGTTCGGAACGTCCGAAGCACCCCACTGGCAGGGCCGACGGGCCGTAGGCTGGCCGTTGCTGCGACCCGGTGCGCGCGGCGGTCTCACCGCGGCGGTGTGGGCGCCGCGGCCTCAGCCGCAGACGCGCCGCAGCAGGGGGTAGGGGTTCACCGCCGACCCGCCGCCCGGGTGCACCTCGAAGTGCACGTGCGGGGCGCTCGGGCTCGCGTTGCCCGTCGATCCGTTGGTCCCGATCTGCTGACCGGCGGAGACGCGGGCCCCGCTCGGCACCGTGTGCGACGACAGGTGCATGTACCAGTAGTGGTCGCCGTTGTCGCCGCGCAGGATCCCCCAGATGCCGGCGCTCCGGCCGAACCGCTGGTGGTGCCACGTGCCGCTGGTGATCGCCCGCACCGGGATGCCGTGCGGCCCCATGATGTCGGTCCCCCGGTGGGACCGCCCACCGCTGCGCGGGTGCCCCCAGCTGTCGATGAAGTGGCGCGGCTGATCGAGGGGGCAGGCCATGCCGCCGCCGGAAGCGACCGCACGTTGGGCGGCGGCTGCCGCCTGGCGGCGGGCACGCTCCCGGGCCTCGCGTTCCCGCCGTTCACGCTCGATGCGTGCCAGCTCGGCCCGCTCCCGCTCGGTGAGGGAGGACTCGAGCCGCTGGAGCGCCTGCAGATCCTCCTGCAGCGCCGCGCCAGCCTCCTCGAAGCGCTGCTCGGCCTCCGCGAGCTCGGCGGAACGCTGCTCGAACAGCTCCGCTGTGGCGCGGGCACGCGTGCGGGCCGCCACCAGGTCCTCGCTGCGGACCCGGTCCCCGCCGATCACCCGCTGGACCGTCGTCGCACGTGCCAGCGCCCCGGCGGGGTCCTCCCCCGCGAGCAGCACCGACAGCGGATCCAGGCTCGCGCCGTGCTTGAAGGTCTCCCGCACGCGGAAGCTCATGACGGCGTCGATCTCGGCGATCTCCTCCCGGTGCCGGGCCATCTGCTCACGCAGCGCGTCGCGCTCGTCCTCGAGGGCGGCCATCCGTCCGAGGAGCTCCTCGAGCGCCGCCTGGTTCTCCTCGAGGCGGTCCTCGATGCGCTCCTTCTCCGCACGCACCTCCTCGAGGCGGCTGCGGATCTCCTGGAGCGACTGTGCCTCGGCACCCGGCAGCACGGTCACCATCGGCAGGACCAGCCCCAACGACAGGACCACCACCAGCACCCAGGGTCGACGGACGGCGCCACCCAGGCGGGATCGGGTCACGGGCAACCTCGGAGGGACGGTGGCGGTCGATGGGCCTCCGCCTCGCGGTGGACCATCCTGCGGACGGCATGGCGGTGGGCCGCCCCGCGCCACGCGAGGCCGTGCCCTCCGCGGACGCGGAGCCTAGCCCGTCACGCCGGTCCCGCGGACGCGAGGACGGGGTCGACCACCGACCTTCGGACGGGGTGCGGGGTCCCGTGGGCCCGCCAGGACCCGGTTCCTCGCGCGTGCAGCGCACGTCCCAGTCGGGATCGGCGGCGGATCCTTGACCGTTCGCCGGGGGTCTCTATCGTGCTCCTCCTCGCGACATCGCGAGGACGAACCACGAGCGAGCCGACCCCCTGCCGCACCCGGCGGAGGGACGGCGCGAGGGACGACGAGGAGGTGACCGCCCCGATGCTGACGCACATCGCACCGACCGCGGTCACCCCGCTCATCGCTGCCTGCGTGCGCGATGGAGGCGTGTCCACCGTCGCGACCGCCGCACTCCCGACCGGCGAGACCACCTAGGTCCGCCCGCTCACGACACCGGGAGCCGGCGGTCCTCCGCCGGCTCTTCTCGTGGTTCCGCTCGTGGACCCCATGAGGCGCCATCGGAGGCCCGCCCCTCTCACCCCTCATGGAGGAACCACGATGCACCCCGAGCACGTCGCACACCCCGAGCACCTGTACCTGCTGTACCGGCAGCGCGTGGCCGACGCCGACCGTCACCACCGCCGCCTGGAGGGGCTGGCTCCTCGGCCACGCCCTCCCGGACGGTTGCGGCGGCAGGCCGCTGACCTGCTGGTGCGGCTGGCGGCCCGCCTGGCCGACGAGCCCATGGTGGCGCTGCCACAGCGCGCCGACGCGGCCGGTCGCTGACGACCGAGCTCCGAACCGTCCTCGCGACCGGTCGCGCGGTCCGGTGGGGCCGCCCCGAACGGGGCGGCCCCACCGCCGTCTCACGACTGATCCGCCTTGCTGCCGGCGCCCTCCACCGACGCGACCCGCTCGAGCTCCGTCTTCGGCGCGATGCGCCAGAAGGCGTCCGCCGTGTCCTCCCAGGCGTCCAGCAGCCGGACGGCCCGCACCGAACCGGCGAGCACGGCGTGCCGCTCCATCAGCTCCCGGACGGCATCGAGCTGGAACCCGTCGGGTCGCCGTGCCTCGACCAGTTGGCGGTTGACGCGCGCCAGGACGTCACCGCGCGGGTCGTACACGAAGCACTCCCCACCCGACATCCCGGCACCGACGTTGTGGCCCGTCGGGCCGAGGATCACCACGGTGCCACCGGTCATGTACTCGCAGGCGTGGTCCCCGACCCCCTCGATCACCGCGGTGGCGCCGGAGTTGCGGACGGCGAAGCGCTCGCCGCCACGACCGGCCACGAACAGCTCGCCGCCGGTCGCGCCGTAGAGCACGGTGTTGCCGACCAGCACCGGATCGCCCGCGTCGTTCGCCGGCGGGCGGATCACGATGCGGCCACCCCCGAGCCCCTTGCCGACGTAGTCGTTGGCCTCGCCGTCGAGGACCAGTTCGACGCCGTCGCTGACGAACGCGCCGAAGGACTGGCCAGCCGACCCGGCGAACCGCAGCCGGGCCAGCCCGGGCGGCTCCTCCTGGCCGAACTCCAGCCCCACCGCGCCACCGAGGCGCGCCCCGACGGTGCGGTCGGCGTTGGTGATGGCGTAGGTGTACTCGACGATGCCGCCGAGGAACACCGTCTCGACCGCGTCGTCGAACACCCGGTCGCCCAGCTCGCTGCGCGGATCCTGGATCGGGTGACGGCCGACGAACCGCCGCTCCCCCACCTCGGGATCGACGAGCAGCGGCCGGACGTCCAGACGTGCCGCCCGCCCCTCCACCTCGGTGCGGGGAGTCAGCAGGTCGACGCGGCCGATCGCCTCGTCGAGGCTGCGCAGCCCCAGGGACGCGAGCAGGCGGCGGACCTCCTCGGCGACCATGGTGAGGTAGCCCGCGACCATCTCCGGGGTGCCCGCGAACCGGTCGCGCAGGTCACGACGCTGGGTCGCGATCCCCACCGGGCACGTATCCCGGTGGCAGGCCCTGGCCATGATGCAGCCCTCGGCGAACAGCGCGGCCGTGCCGAACGCGACCTCGTCGGCGCCGAGCAGCGCCGCTATCACGACGTCGCGGCCCGTCTTGATCCCGCCGTCGATGCGCAACCGCACGCGGCCACGGAGCCCGTTGGTGCGCAGGCTGTGCTGTACCTCGGCGAGCCCGAGCTCCCACGGCAGGCCGGCGTGCTGGATCGAGGACAACGGTGACGCGCCGGTGCCGCCGTCGTTACCCGAGATGTGGATCGAGTCGGCCAGCGCCTTGACGACCCCCGCCGCGATCGTGCCGATGCCCGCCTCGGCCACCAGCTTGACGTCGACCTGCGCCGCCGGGTTGACCTGCTTGAGGTCGAAGATCAACTGGGCGAGGTCCTCGATCGAGTAGATGTCGTGATGCGGTGGCGGGCTGATCAGCGTCACGCCCGGCATCGTGTGCCGCAGCCGCGCGATCTCGTCGGTGACCTTGTGGCCGGGGATCTGTCCGCCCTCCCCCGGCTTGGAGCCCTGCGCCATCTTGATCTGGAGCATCTGGGCGTTGGCGAGGTACTCCGGGGTCACCCCGAACCGGCCGGACGCGACCTGCTTGATCCGGCAGTCGAGGTCGCGCGCGGTGCCGCGGGTGCGGAAGCGCGCCGGGTCCTCACCGCCCTCACCGGAGTTCGCGCGACCCCCGATCAGGTTCAGGCCCGCGGCGATCGTCTCGTGGGCCTCGGCGGACAGCGCACCGTGGGACATCGCCCCGGTCGAGAACCGGGCGGTGATCGCCGCCACCGGCTCCACCTCGTCGAGCGGCACCGGCTCGCCGACCGCGGCCGGTTCGAGCAGGTCGCGTGGATAGGCCGGCGTGCGGCCCTGCACGAGCGCCGCGAAGGTCTCGTACAGGTCGGTGCGGCCCTGCGCCACCGCCGCTCGCAGCAGCTCGGCGGTGCGGCCGTCGACCCCGTCGGCACCCGCCTCCTCGACGACGAAGGGCTCGGTGGCGGGCTTGCGTCCGAGGCCGAGCACGTCGTGCAGGGCGTCGATCACCGGCTTGTTCATGTCGTGGAACTCGCCGCCCTGCTTCCACTTGATGATGCCGGGGCTGGCCAGGTCGGGGACCTCGTAGGGCTCGGACGCGTCCCGGTCCGGCGGGCCGTAGGCCTCCGCATGCTGCGCGAGGACGTCCTCGGCGATGTCGGTGAAGGTGAGCCCGCCGACGGTCGACACCACCCCCTCGAAGCACCGGTCGATCACGTCGGGGCCGAGGCCCATCGCCTCGAAGATCTGGGCGCTGCGGTAGCTGTCCAGGACCGAGATGCCCATCTTGGACATGATCTTGAGCACGCCGTCCTCGGCGGCGTTGCGGTAGCGCTCCTGGGCGACGCTCGCCGTCGGGTTGTCGCCGCCGATCCGACCCTCGTCGGCCAGGTCGGCGATCGTCTGCAGCACCAGCCGGGGGACGATCGCGTCGGCGCCGAACCCCAGCAGCGTGGCCATGTCGTGGGTCTCGCGGGCCTCGTCGGTCTCGGCCACCAGCGAGGTCCGGGTGCGCAGCCCCTCGCGCAGGAGCCGCTGGTGCACGGCACCGACGGCGAGCAGGATCGGAACCCGACACCGGTCCTCGTCGACACCGACGTCGGACACCACGACGATGCCGGCGCCGGCACGGACGTGCTCGACCGCCTCGGCACCGAGCCGGCGCAGCGCCGCATCGAGGCCGTCGGTCCCGTCCGCCGTCGGGAAGGTCGCGTCCACCGCCTGGACCGACAGCGGGATCGCCGGGTCCAGCACGATCCGCTGCAGGCCGTCGGGGAACAGGAAGAACGACCCGAGCTCCGCGAGCCGCGCGGCCTCCGGGCGCTCGGTGAGGATCGGCTGGCGCGGCCCGAGCAGGGTCCGCAGGCTCATCACCTCGAGCTCGCGGTTGTGGTCGATCGGCGGGTTGGTCACCTGCGCGAACCGTTGCTTGAGCAGGTGCGAGATCGGGCGCCGCACATGGCTGAGCGGCTCGATCGGGGTGTCGTCCCCCATCGAGGAGGTCGTCTCCTTGCCCTGCGTGGCCATCGGCCGCAGGATCGAGATGAGCTCCTCCTTGGTGATCCCGAAGGCGACCTGGCGCTGCTGCAGGTCCTCGGGGACCCCCTCGATCGGGTGCCCGGCGCCGACCTGGGCGAGGTTGGCCTCGAGCCAGCTGCCGTACGGCGCCGCCTTGGCCAACCGCAGCTTGATCTCCCGGTCCTCCTGCAGCCCGCCCTCGTCGGGGTCGACGCACAGCATCTGCCCCGGGCCGAGCCGTTCGCGGCGCACCTCGCCGTGGTGGTCGGGGTCGTCGGTCGGCAGCGAGGTCGTGACCGCCCCGACCTCCGACGCCGCGACGACGGTGCCGTCCTCGCAGACGTGGTAGCGCAGCGGACGCAGGCCGTTGCGGTCGAGGGACGCGCCGATGCGCCGACCGTCGGTGAAGATCAGCCCCGCGGGCCCGTCCCACGGCTCGACGAGCCCGCTGTGGTAGCGGTAGAAGTCGCGGATCTCGGGGTCGACGTCCCGCGCCCCCTCCCACACCTGTGGCACGAGCATCGCCTGTGCGTGGCGCAGGTCGCGCCCGCCGCGCACGAGCAGCTCGAGCGCCCCGTCGAGCTTGGCCGAGTCCGACTGGTCGAGGTCGATGATCGGCGTCATCAGCGACGGCTCGACCCAGTCGGTCCCGTCCACGGACAGCGCGCCGGGGACGAGCTGGCCCTCCCGCGCCCGCATCAGCGCGACGTTGCCCTCGATCGTGTTGATCTCGCCGTTGTGGCACAGCATCCGGAAGGGCTGGGCGCGCTCCCACGTCGGGGTGGTGTTCGTCGAGAACCGCGAGTGGAAGATCGCGAAGGCCGAGGCGTACCGCTCGTCCTGCAGGTCGAGGTAGAACCGATCGAGCTGGTCGGCGCCGGCCATCGCCTTGTAGGTCACGGTGAGGAACGAGCAGGACGTGGCGTAGTAGCGCGCCCCGACCGCCTCGCACGCCTTGCGGGCGTGGCGCCGGACGCGGTACGCGGCCCGCTCCGCCTCGGTGTCGTCGGCGCCGTCGGGTCGGACCAGCAGCGCCTGGAGCAGCGCCGGCTGTGCGGCCCGGGCGATGTCCCCGATCGCGTCCGGGTCGGTGGGCACCTCGCGCCAGCCGAGCAACCTGACGTCCTGGGTCGTGCAGGCAGCGGCGACGGCCTCCTGGACCTGGTGCCGCGACCGACCCGCGGCCTCGTCGTCGCCCGGCTCGAGGAACAGGAAGGCGATGCCGAGGTCGTCGGGATCGACCTCGTCGGCGCCGAGCTCCGCGGCCCACCCGGCGACCAGTTCCCGCGGGATCTGGGTGAGCACGCCGGCCCCG
>SKNO01000042.1 GCA_007120465.1 Nitriliruptoraceae bacterium | reverse complement strand
GTGGGACGCCGCAGAGGGACGGTGGGAGCGTCAGAACCACCCACCCACCCAACCAACCAGGAGCGACCCATGAACCAGACCACCACCCACGAGGAACGCAACGGCGTCAACCTCGCAGGACTGTTCGCCACGCTCGACGTGGTCGACACCCAGCGTGAGCTCGCCGACTTCCGCTTCCGCGCCACGAACCGCTGGGTCTCCGGCACCCACAGCCAGAGCACCAGCCAGGGGTTCTACGGCGCCGGCCAGGAGCACGAGCACGAGCGCACGTTCGTGTTCGACGCCGACCACCCCGCGGTGCTCGTCGGCCAGGACAACGGCCCCACGCCCGTCGAGTTCCTGCTGTACGCGCTCGCGTCGTGCATCACCGCCGGCATCGGCAACATCGCCGCCGCCCGGGGCGTGACGCTGACCCGCGTCGAGTCGACGCTCGCCGGCGACATCGACCTGCAGGGGCTGCTCGGCCTCTCCGACGAGGTCCGCAACGGCTACCAGCGGATCCAACTGCGTGTCACGATCGAGGGTGACGCGCCCGCGGAGAAGCTCGCCGAGATCGCCGAGCAGTCCCGCGCACGGTCCGCGGTGTACGACGTGCTCACCAACGGCGTCCCCGTCGACGTCGAGGTGGTCGCCTGAACCCTCACCTGAACGCCTCGGATCCACGGCGCCCCCGGTCCCCGGACCGGGGGCGCCCCCGTTCCGGGGGTGCGCCGCCGGCGGCACGTCAGGCGGTGACCGGTACCCCGAGCCGGGCCGCCTCCTCCACGGCTTCCTGCCGCGAGGCGACGCCGAGTTTGTTGAGCACGGCCGAGACGTGGTGATCGACGGTGCGCACGGAGAGGACCAACCGTTCGGCGATCTGCGCGTTGGTGAGGCCCGCCGCGAGCAACCCCAGCACCTCGAGCTGCCGGGCCGTCAGACCGAGCGGGTTCTCACGCGTGTCGCGGATCGGCCCGCGAGGTAGGTTCGTCACCCCCCGGGCCCGTAGCACCCGTCGGAGCATCGCCGCGCTGGTCGTAGCTCCGAGGCCCTCGAGGATCCTGAGCGACTCCACCATCAGCTCGGGACGGTCCGATGCCGCCAGCTCCTGCGCACGTTCGAAGGGCCACCGCAGCCGGGCGAACGCCTCCGCCGCCTCCTGCCACGCGCCGCGTGCCCCGCTGGCCCACGGCTCCGCGGTCCCCGGGGTGTCATCGACGGTGTCGTCCGCGATCGCTCGCCACCGGACCAGCTCGCCCAGGAGCCACGGGTTACCGACGCTCTGCACCACCGCGAGTGCCTCCTCGCCGCGCCCGCGGGCCTGGTCGTCGTCGTGGAGCGCGGCCCACTCGAACCATCCGATACCGGCGCGGCCGAGACGCTCGACCTCCTCGCTCTGGACGGCCAGTCGCCACCCCCGGCTGAGCAGCTCCAGCGCGTCGGGCTCACCACGTCGGGCGTGCAGCCGACCGAGCAGCGTGCACGCGACGCTGTGCCCCCATCCCGTTGCGTCGGGGTCGCGGACGATCGCCGACAGGCCCGCCTCCGCAGCGGCCCAGTTCCCCCGGCGCAGCTCCAGATCGTGCAGGTGCATGCGCAACGTCGTCTGGCCGACCTCCAGCTGGTGTTCCTCCGAGTACGCCAGCCCGCTCGTGGCCCAGGACTCCACGGCGTCGGGACGCCCGTGGCGCAGGGCACCGATGCACAGCCAGGTGCAGGCCAGCGGGACGAACTCGTGGGCCCCGACCTGTTGCGCCTGTTCGACCGCAGCGGTCAGCAGGGACTCGCCCGCGGGATCACCGTCGAGGTAGGTCGCGGCGCCCAGCTGCGCGGTGACGTAGGGCCGTACCCGCGTCAGGTCCAGCCGCTCGACCACCTCGATCCCCTGGCGCGCGGCCTCGGCGGACGCCGCGAACCGTCCCCGCATCGCCGTCACGAACGACTGGTTCGCGTAGGCAACCCCGAGCGCCTCGCTGGGGGGCAGCGTGCTGAGCAGCGCCACCGACCGTTCGGCCGCCTCCAGCGCGACCTTCGGCTGGACCGCCCAGCAGCTGACGTGCGAGAGGATCGTCAACGACTTGCCGAGGTCCTCGGGAGCGTCCACCCCCGCGAGCCGCGTGACGGCCTGGTTGGCTGCCTGCGCCGCGTCACGGTGCCGGTTCGCGAGGTACAGCTCGAAGGCGTACCACCGCAGTAGCCGGGCCTGCTCGAGCACGGGCCGGTCGTCGCCGTGGCGCAGCGCCTGCTCGAACAGGAAGATCGCATCCCGGTGGCTGGCCACCTCCGAGGCCCGGCGGGCAGCGGCGGGTGCGTGGCGCGCGATCGCCCGGTCGTCGCCCGCGCCGATGGCGTGGTGCACGGCCCGGAACGGGTCCCCACCACGCCGCTCGAGTTCCACCAGGATCCGGCTGTGCGCGGCGACCCGCTGCGCCGACGAGCAGGCTGCCTCGGCCGCGCGCCGCAGCAGCTCGTGGCGGAAGCGGGCGTGGGTGCCGTCGACCTCCACGAGGCCGAGGCGCTCCAGGGTCGCCAACCCCTCCAGCGCCGAGTCGAACAGGTCGCGTAGCAGCGACAGTTCCAACCCGCCGGGTGTCGCGGCCAGGACCTCGAGCAGTCGGGCGTCCGAACCCGCGAGGGTGTGCATCCGGGCAACGACGGCGTCGCGCACCGACAGCGGCACCGCCCCATCCGGGGCAGCCAGGAACTCGGTGACGAGGAACGGGTTCCCACCCGTCAACGTCAGGAGGTGGTCGGCCGAGACGGCCCGGTCCACAGCCAGCGCGGACAGGGCGTCCCGCGAG
Organism: Nitriliruptoraceae bacterium; assembly: GCA_007120465.1. GTDB lineage: Bacteria > Actinomycetota > Nitriliruptoria > Nitriliruptorales > Nitriliruptoraceae > CSSed11-175R1. The sequence goes on along the minus strand of SKNO01000042.1, from coordinate 2,759 downwards.
AGGGGACGCAGCGCGAGCCGCCGTGTGTGCGGCCCGGTGAGCCCACCGAGCATCGTGTGCAGGTGGTCGACGAGGTCCGCGTCGTCCCGGTAGGTGACCACCAGGACGGCCGGCAGCTGGTCGATCCGCCGGCCGAGGAAGCCCAGCACGTCGCGCGTCGCCTCGTCGGCCCAGTGGGCGTCCTCGACCACCACGACCGTCGGGTGCAGCGGGTTGGCGAGCTCCTCGATCACCGCCGACAGGACCGCATCCCGGTCCGTGCGGGTCGCCAGCGCCCGGCGCAGCGGCGAGTCGCTGCCGAGCGCCATGTCCTGGAACGGGCCCAGCGTCCGGGGGGTGAGCAGGTCGTCGCACCCACCGATCAGCGTGCGCGCCCGCCCCCCGGCCCGACGGATCATCGCCTGGACGACCGTCGTCTTGCCGATCCCGGCCTCGCCGTGGAGGAGCAGGACCCGGCCCGCACCCCGTGACGCGTCGGCGAGGGCATCGTCGAACGCCGTGAGCTCTGCGTCGCGCTCCAGCAGGGAGGGCATGGGCGTGGACCTCGTGGGAGCGCGGTGCGCTCCCGAGACCCGACATCTTGCCGACGCACACCACCGTTCGGCAACACCGGATCCGGTCGGCGGGGCCGTGAGGGGCCCGGATCGCGCCGCGGAACCCGCCCCGCGGATCCGGCGGCACGTGGCCGCGCGGTGTGGCAGGATGTGCGCGTCGCGCGATGCGGCACCGCACCGGCCCGACACGTAGGCTCCTGATCCATCGCCGAGCAAGGACACCGCGACGGTTCCAACGGGACGCATCCGTAACGTGCTGGTCCTGGGCCACACCGGGACCGGCAAGTCCACCCTGGTCGAGGCGATGCTCGCCGCGGCGGGTCACGGGACCGCGCACGGCGAAGGCGCCCCCACCGTCGATCACGAGCCCGAGGAGCGCGAACGGGGCCACTCGCTGTCCCTGGCCCTCGCCAGCTTCGAGTTCGACGGGACGAAGCTGAACCTGCTCGACGCTCCGGGGCGCGCGGAGGTCCTCGGCGACGTCTACCCGGCGCTGCTCGCCGCCGACACCGCACTGTTCGTCACCGACGCCTCGCTGGGGATCCAGCCGCAGCACGAGGAGCTGTGGCGCGCCTGCGAGGCCCGGGGGATCCCCCGGGCCGTCTTCGTGAACAAGTTCGACCTGGAGCGAGCGCGGTACCAGGAGAGCATCGACGAGCTGCGCGAGCGGTACGGCAAGCCGGTCGCACCGGTGCAGATGCCCCTCGGGATCCACCAGGAGTTCGACGGGGTGATCGACCTGCTGCACTTCACCGCGGTCGAACTGCGCGATGGCGAACGGGTCGAACGCGACGTCCCGGAGGAGCGACGTGAGCAGGCAGAGCGCAACCGTGAAGCCCTGATCGAGTCGGTCGTCGAGAACGACGACGACCTGCTCGAGCGCTACCTCGACGGCGAGATCCCCTCCGCCAAGGAGATCGCCGAGGTGTTCGCCCACGGCATCGCGGAGTGCGGGTTCTTCCCGGTCCTCTGCGGATCGGCAACCCTCGGGATCGGCATCGACCTGCTGCTCCACTTCCTCGTCGAGGAGTGTCCCTCCCCGGAGGAGGCACCGCACCCGCTGCCGCACGATGGGCCGACGGTCGCGTACGTCGCCAAGACCTTCACCGACCAGTACGTGGGCCGCATCAACCTGCTGCGGATCCTGTCCGGGGAGCTGCACGCCGACGACGAGCTGATCTGCACCCGAACCGACCAGCGGCACCGGCTCCACCAGCTGTTCTCCCTCCGCGGTCGGGAGCAGCTCCCGGTGACCGACGTGGCGGCCGGCGACATCGTCGCCGTGGCCAAGCTCGACGACGTCGCGACGGGCGACGTGCTGTCCGCCGACGGGGTCGCTCCGGAGCTGGACCGGCCCGAACCGCCGCGCGGGTTCCACCGGGTCGTCCTCAAGCCGCTCTCGACCGGTGACGACGACAAGCTCTCCTCGGCGCTGCAGCGCATCGTGCAGGAGGACCCGTCGATCCGGATGGACGTCGACCACGAGGCAGGGACGCGGATCCTGAGCTTCCACGGCCCTGTCCACGTCGACGTGACCCTCGCCCGCCTCCGACGCAAGTACGGCGTCGAGGTCGAGGCGGAACCGGCCCCCGTGAACTACCTCGAGACGATCCGGCGGGGGGCGACGGGGATCGGCAAGCACGTGAAGCAGACGGGCGGTCACGGCCAGTACGGGATCGCCCACATCGAACTCCAGCCGCTGGCCCGCGGCGAGGGGTTCCGGTTCGACAACGGGATCGTCGGTGGGGTCATCCCCCAGCAGTTCATCCCGTCCGTCGAGAAGGGCGTCCGCGAGGCGATGCGGACCGGACCGCTGGCCGGCTACCCGGTCGTCGATGTCGCGGTGAAGCTCTTCGACGGCAAGCACCACTCGGTCGACTCGTCCGACGCGGCGTTCCAGATGGCGGGCATCCTCGCCTTCCGGGAGGCGATGAAGGGCGCCGAGCCGGTGCTCCTCGAACCCCAGTCCGCCCTCGAGTTGACCGTGCCCGACGAGCAGACGGGCGCGGTGATGGCCGACCTGTCGGGCCGGCGGGGACGGATCCTCGGGACGGAGACCACCGCGGACGGGCGCACCCTCGTCCGGGCTCAGGTCCCCGAGTCGGAGCTGACCACCTTCGCGGCCGAGTTCCGCGCGCTGACGAGCGGGCGTGGTGAGCTCTCGATGGGCTACAGCCACCACGAGGAGGCACCGGAGAACGTCAC
>SKNO01000094.1 GCA_007120465.1 Nitriliruptoraceae bacterium | reverse complement strand
GCCGGCGAGCTGTTCACCGGGCAGGCCCACCTGGGAGGGGTGCTGGCTTCGGCGGTGCCGGCGCTGGCGGGCAAGCCGATCTCCCGTCACGAGGCGGCCTGCGCGTCCGGCAGTATCGCCGTCCTGTCGGCGCTGGCGGAGCTCGAGGCCGGCCACCACGACCTCGCGCTGGTCACCGGCGTCGAGGTGATGCGCGGCGTGCCCGCGGACACCGCGGCGGACCACCTCGGCTCCGCCGCCTGGGTCGGGCGCGAAGCCGTCGACGCCGAGTTCGTGTGGCCGGCGCTGTTCGCCGAGCTCGCCGACCACTACGCCGAGCGGTTCGGGCTCGACCACGCCCACCTGGCCGCGATCGCCGAGCTCAACCACGGCAACGCCCGCCGGAACCCGCTGGCACAGTCCCGGCACTGGGAGTTCCCCGACGGCGCCTTCGGTGAGGACGACGAGGTCAACCCGGTCGTGGAGGGGCGGCTGCGCAAGACCGACTGCGGCCGCATCACCGACGGTGCCGCCGCGATCGTGCTCGCGAGCGACGGGGCCGCGGCGCAGTGGGCGGCGGCCCGTGGGCGCGCCCTCGAGGACGTGCCGTCGATCGACGGGTTCGGGCTGCGCACCGACCGGATCGTGCTGGCGGACAAGCTCGCCGCCCCCGACGCCGACGGGCACGTGTTCCCGGCGTTGCGCGGCGCGGTCCGTGACGCGCTGGACCGCGCCGGGGTCGCCGACGTACGCGACCTCGACGTCGTCGAGCTGCACGACTGCTTCACGATCACCGAGTACACCGCGCTCGAGCACCTCGGCCTGGCAGCGCCGGGAGAGGCGTGGACGGTGATCGAGGACGGGCTGATCCAGCCCGACGGCGCACTGCCGGTCAACCCCAGCGGCGGACTGATCGGCAGCGGACACCCGGTCGGTGCCACGGGGGTCCGGATGCTGGTCGACGTCGCCCGGCAGGTCACCGACCGTGCCGGCGAGATGCAGGTGGCCGGGGCCCGTCGGGCCCTGACGGTCAACATCGGCGGGTCGTGCACCACGTCCGCCGCGTTCGTGGTGGGAGGCTGACGTGACGGTCACGATGATCGAGGGGGTCCGGACCCCGCGGGGCAAGGCCAAGCCCGGCGGCGGGCTCGCCGCGGTGACGCCGCTGGCCCTCGTGGAGAGCGTGCTCACCGGGGTGATCGAGCGCACCGGCCTCGACCCGGCCGCGGTGGACGAGGTGGTGGTCGGCTGCGCCAGCCAGGTCGCCGGCCAGGGCGCCGACATCGCGCGTACCGCGGTGCTGTCGGCGGGCCTGCCCGACACCGTGCCGGGGATCACCGTCAACCGGTTCTGCTCCTCCGGCCTGGACGCCGTGGCCGTCGGCGCCGGACTGATCAGCTCCGGGCAGGCCGAGGTGGTGCTGGCCGGCGGGGTCGAGTCGGTGTCGAACGTGCCGATGTTCTCCGACGAGGGGCCCCTGTGGAAGGACCTCGACGTCGTGAAGCGCGTCGGTTCGGTCCACATGGGCATCGCCGCGGACATCGTCGCCACCGAGCAGGGCTACACCCGCGAGGAGCTCGACGCCTACGGCGAGCGCACCCAACGACTCGCCCGGGAGGCGTGGGCGCGGGGCGACCACGGCCGGTCGCTGCTGGTCCCCGACGGCGCCACGATCGACCGCGACGAGCACGTCCGTGACGACGTGACCCTCGAAGCGCTGGCCACGCTGCCGCCCGCCTTCGCGGAGCTCGGTGCGTCCGGCCAGGACGCGATCGCGCTCGCCCGGCTCGACGGGCTCGACCGGATCGACCACCTGCACACCCGTGGCACGTCCCCGTCGGTCGCGGACGGGGCGGCCATGACCCTGCTGGCCAGTGCCGACGCGGCTGCGCGGCTCGGGCTGACCCCCCGGGCACGGGTCGTCGGAGCGGCGGCCGCCGCGTGCGACCCGGTCCGGATGCTGCTCGCCGGCCAGCAGGCCGTGGAGCAGGTGCTGGCGCGGACAGGGTTGACCCCGGACGACCTCGACGTCGTGGAGTTCGCCGAGGCCTTCTCCGCGCTGTGCCTGAAGTTCCAGCGCGAGCTCGGCGTCGACGGCGACCGGTTCAACCCCAACGGCGGGACGATCGCGATGGGTCACGCCTTCGGGGCGACCGGCGCGATCCTGCTGACCGGGTTGGTCGACGAACTCGAGCGCCGTTCGGCTCGCTACGGCGTTGCCGCGGTCAGCGGTGCGGCCGGCTCCGGCGCGGCGGTGCTGGTGGAGCGCGAGGCATGACCGGGGCCCAGCAGCAGCGCGTCCCCGCCCGGCTGTCGGTGTCGCTCGGGCTGTGGCTCGACCGGCCGGCCGACGAGGTGCTGGCGACCGCCGAGGCCGCCGAGGCGGCCGGCTACCCGGAGCTGTGGATCGGCGAGATGGCGACCTACGACGCGGTCGGCCTGGCGACCACGATCGGGCACCGCACGCGGGACATCGACCTCACCCTCGGCCCGCTGGCCGTCGCGGTGCGCACGCCGGCCGGGATGGCGATGGCCGCGGCGAGCGTCGCCAACCTGACCGGTCGGCGGGTCGGCGTGGCGCTGGGCACCTCCTCACCCGTGGTGGTCGAGAGGTGGCACGGCCGCAGCCGCGCACGGGGCGCCACCGCGCTGCGCGAGAGCGCCGCCGTGTGCCGGCAGCTGCTGGCGGGGGAGCGCAGCCACCTCGATGGCGAGGTGGTCCGTAGCGACGGGTTCCGCCTGCGGCTCGCCCCGCCCGGCGGTGCGTTGAGCGTGGCCGCCTTCGGCGCCGCGGCGATCCGGGTCGCGGCCGACCACGCCGACCGGATGGTCGCCAACCTGGTCGCCGCGGAGGAGCTCGCGGACCTGCGACGGCACCTGGACGACGCGGTCACGTCACGGATGCAGCGGCTCGACCCGGCGGATGCGTCCCGGCCGGCCCCGACGCTGGCCGTGTGGGTGCCGACGGCGGTGGACCCGGGGGAGGACGCCCGGGAGCAGCTGCGCCGTGCCATCGTCGCCTACCTCGCCGCCCCCGGGTACGGGCAGATGTTCGAGCGGGCGGGGTTCGGGGACGTGGTCGCGATGGCGCGGGAGGGGGCCCACCCGCGGGAGCTCCTGGCCGCCGTGCCGATCGAGATGGCCGAGACGCTCGGGGCGGTCGGCAGTGTGGACGACGTGCTGGCGCGGCTCGATGTCTACGCGGCGGCCGGCGCCGACGAGGTCGTCATCGTGCCGTCGGCGACGGACGACGATCCGGCGGGAGCGGGGACGCTGCAGGCGATCGCGGCGCGTCGCGACGTGCGAAGTGCACGTGCCGCCGCTCCAGCCTGAGCCCGCAGACGTCGCAGCGCAGGGCCGGACGCAGCCGCTCGCCGCACGCCCGGTGCCGGATCGTCAGCGAGCAGGGCGCATCGGTGAAGGTCCGGTCGGCCCACGCGATCATCAGCGCGAACACCGGGAAGAAGGCCAGGCCCTTCTCGGTGAGCCCGTAGTGGACGGCGCGGCGCCCTGCCTCCTGCCGCCGTTCCAGGACCCCCTGGTCGACCAGCGCGGACAGGCGCTGGCTGAGGACGCTCGGCTGGATGCCGAGCTCGCGCTCCAGCTCGCTGAACCGGCCGACCCCGAGGAAGGCGGCCGCGGTGAGCGCGGTCGACCAGCGATCGCCGAGGATCGCCATGGTCTCCGGGAAGAACAGCTCGGGGTGGTCGGCGATCGCGCCCCAGTCGCTGCGCCGGAACCGCCGACGCGTGGCCACCTCGCCGACCCGGCCGTGACGCTCGGTGGAGGTGTCGCGGGCGGTCACCAGCGCGTCGCAGGCACGGCAGGCCAGGACCGGCACGCACGGCCGTTCGCACCGGTCGTGGAACAGCACCGGCAGCTCGTCGGTGCGGCCGGGCACCCAGCGGTACTCCCACGCCCAGATCGCGGTCAGGACCTCCCACAGGGCGAGCCCGGTGCCGGTGAGCCGGTACTCCTCGCGCATCCGCCGCTCGTCGCGGTAGGGCTGGCGGCTCAGCACGCCGACGTCGACCAGGCTGCGCAGCCGCGCGGCGAGCACCGCGTCGGAGATCCCGAGGGCGTGCTTCCAGTCGTTGTAACGGCGGACGCCGGCGAAGGCCTGCTGCAGGATCAGCAGCACCCACTGGTCCCCGAGCAGATCGAGCGCCCGACCGATGCGGTCGGCTGCCGGACGGACCACCTCGGCTCCTGTGGCTGGTTGCTGCTCGTGGTCACGATCCTAGGGCCGGGGTAGCAGCTAGCGTGGGTGCCGTCGGCGCCGGTGCGAGGAAGGTGGTGGCCGGGTGACCGAGTGGTTGATGGAGACCTTCGGGCGGTCCGAGACCGAGGCGAAGCTGATCGTCAGCGTCGCCGTCATCGTGCTGTTGGTACTGATCCGGATGGTGTTCGCGCGGCTGATCGCCCGCGGCGTCGAGGACATGGAGGTCGTCTACCGCGCCCGCAAGACGCTGAGCCTCGTGCTGGCCTTCGTCGGGTTCCTGGCGCTGGTGTGGCTGTGGGTGGGGGCGCTGCGCAACCTCGGCACCTTCCTGGGGCTGGCCGTCGGCGGCATGGCGATCGCGCTGGCCGACCTGCTGCGCAACATCGCCGGGTGGATCTACATCGTGCTGCGCCGCCCCTACCGCGTCGACGACCGCATCGAGGTGGACGGGGTGATCGGCGACGTGATCGACATCCGGATGTTCCGGACCTCGCTGCTCGAGATCGGCAACTGGGTCGACGCCGACCAGTCCACCGGGCGCATCGTGCACGTGCCCAACGGCAGGGTGTTCAACTCACACGTGTTCAACGCCACCGAGGGGTTCGGGTACCTCTGGCACGAGATCGAGCTGTGGGTGACCCTCGAGTCCGACTGGCAGCGCGCCGAGCAGCTGCTCCAGGCGGCGCTGGACGAGGCCGGTGCGCACACTGTCGAGGACGCGACGCGGCGCATCCGCCAGGCGTCGCAGCACTACAAGATCCGCTTCACCCACCTGACCCCGACGGTGTACGTCAGCGTCCGCGACGGCCGGGTGCTCCTGACGGGCCGGATCCTGGTCGACACGCGCCGCCGCCGGGCGGTCGACCAGCAGGTGTGGCGCAACCTGCTCACCGCGGTCCGCGAGGACCCGGCGGTGGAGCTGGCGTTCCCGACCACCCGGACCTACCTCCGCGACCCGATCCAGCTGGAGTCCGAGGAGCGGCCGGCGCGGCCCTGAGGCTCGGTCGCGGTCGTGGGCCGTGGCGAGCGCCTGGTGCGCCCGCCAGCTTCCCGACCGTCCCGCTGCCGACGGGATGCGGAGCTGCGGAGGTCAGCTCACCTGCTCGAGGAACGCGTCGAGCCGATCACCGATGGCCGGCATGGAGAGCTCGGTCGCCTCGCTACGTGCCGCGGTCAGGACCTCGATGGCTTCGCGGCGTGCATCCGTGCTGCCCTGCTTCGACAGTGCCCGACCGAGGTGCATCGACGCCCACGGGACGTGGGAACGAAGGCCACGATCGCGGAGCGCCTCACGGGCCCGACGCAGCGCGGCCACCGCCTCGTCGCGGCGGCCGGCAGCCTCGCACGCCAGCCCGAAGGTGAGCTCCAGCGGTCCCTGGCAGAACACGTTGACGTGGGCCCACTGGTCGCGGTACGGCGCCGTCACCGCGGCGAGCATCTCACCGAGCTCGGCATCCCTCAGTTCGACGGCGGCCTGCGCGAGGTTGGTCCAGCCCGACGCGGTGAGCCAGTCCCGCCGGAGGGTGCCGGGTCGGCGCAGCTCGTAGCGGTCGATCAGGGCGAGGGCCTGCTCCCGTTCCCCGCCGAGGGTGAGCGCGAGCACGTGGACGGCGCGCCACGCCGGGAGGTCCGGCGTGGTTGCGGCGAAGGCGCCGATCTGGTCGCTGAGCTGGGGGAGCGTTCCGTCGACGACCGCGAGCAACCCTGCGATCGCGGCCCACCAACTGGTGGTATCGGTCTCCCCGACCTCCTGCGAGAAGGTGAGGCACGCGTGGTTCGCTGTCCGGGCCGCGGCGAGATCGCCGGTGTACGCCCGGTACTGCACCGCGTTGAACCGGGCGAGGACCTGCAGGAACGGTGCCCCCTCCTCCTCGGCCAAGGCGACGGCCTGCTCCGCCATCCGGCGCGCCGTAGCGACCTCGCCGATCCCGAGGTGGGCCTGGTGGCCGCTGACCCGAGATGTGCACCGCAGGGCGGGGTCACCCGAACGATCGGCCTGCTCGACGGCCCGGCGCATCACCTCCGCGACGGTCGGGACCCGCTCGGGCACGGTGACAGGTATCCGGGTGGTGGTCGCCACCCACGCCTCCAGCGTCGGGTCGTCCGTGGACCGGGCGAGGTCGAGGGCGTCGTCGGCGAGTCGGAGGCGTCGGTCGTGCTGGGTGTCGTCGAAGGTCATCTCCAGGCTGAGCAGCGCTCGGATCCGCGCTGCCGAGGCCGGGTCATCGATTGACCGGTCGTCGCCCAGCTGCCCGTGGACGCGTTCCAGGGTGGCGACCCGCTCGCGGTCGACCGTGCCGATGGTGCTGACGGTCGTCGCCCGGTGGTTCGCGACGGCGGCCCGGACGGCGAGGTCGAGGTGGCCGGCAGCCAGGGCGGCCTCGGCGGCCGTGAGCAGCGTCGCCCGGTAGCGCTGGTCGCCGGCGTCCCGTTGGGCCTCGCCGAGCCCGCACCGTGCTCGCAGGGCCACCTCGACGTCGACCTCGTCGTGGCCGTCGGCGAGCTCGCAGGCGCGCGTGAACCAGTCGACCGCTTCGGCGACCGCACGCCGCGCGAGTGCGAGTTGACCGGCTGTGGTGGCGTAGCCGATCGCGCGGTCGCGCCCGCCGGCCGGCACCGCGGCGATCGCGTGTCGGGCGAGCGCGACGACGTCTCCGTGTCCGATGGCCTCGAGGACGTCGGTGATCGCGGCGTGCATCCGGCGACGGCGGGAGGCGGACAGGTCGGCCAGCAGCGCGTTGCGGACCAGCGCGTGGGTGAAGCGGTAGCGGTCGGGCGCGACCTCCTCGACCAGGCCGGCCCGGGCGGCGTCGTCGAGCGCGTCGAGCAGCGCCTCCTCGGGCCGATCCATGAGCTCGGCAAGGACCGGGAGCTCCGCCTCCGGGCCCACCACCGCCGCGTACCGGAGCACCTCGATGCTGTGGTCGCCCACCCCGTGCAACCGGCGGCGCAGGACGTCGCGCACCCCGTCGGGGAGCAGCTCCTCCGTCGGGTCGATGGCTGACGACGGATCCTCGTCGAGGTGGACCGCACCCGTCTCGAGGTAGTGGCGGAGGACCTCGCGGAGGAAGAAGGGGTTGCCGTTGCTGTGCGCGAAGGCCACGTCCGCGAGCTGGTCGGTTCGATCCGCTGGGACGTCGTCCCCCAGTTCGCGCACGAACGCGCCCACGTCGTCCAGGCTGAGGCGTTCGACCGGGTGCACCGAGCTGCCGTTCGGCAGCCGTCGCAGTTCCGCGAGCGTGGTGGCCAGCGGGTGCGGCGCGTCGACCTCGGTATCGCGGTAGGTGGCGAGGAGCAGGATCGAGGCCTCCGGATGTCCGACGCTTGTGCGGACCACGTGGAGCAGGAGCCGCAGGGTCGTCGCGGTGGCTGCGTGGAGGTCATCGAGCACCAGCACCAGCCCGCGGTCCTGTGACGTCGACACGAGCCACGACGCGACCGCGTCGTAGAGGCGGTGCTCCTCCACACGCGGGTCGCTGTCGATCGGCGGTGGCAGCTCAGGTCGTCGCGTCGGGAGGTCGGGGAGGAGACGGACCAGTTCGCCCGGCAGGCGTCCGAGCGGGAGCTCGACCGCATGCTGGGTCTGATGGTCGAGCGCCTCCATGAAGGGCTGGAAGGGGACGGCCAGCTCCTCGTCACAGCGTCCCGCGAGCACCAGTGCGCCGTCGGCGTGGGCCTCCCGGGCGATGATCGTGGCGGTGCGGGTCTTGCCGATCCCCGGTTCGCCGGCGAGGAGCACCACGCGGCTCGCCCCACCCGCGAGTGCCGCCTTCCGATCGCGGCGCAGCCGGTCGAGAAGCTCCGATCGGCCGACGTACGCGATCCCGTGCTCGGTGTGCAGGAGGGTCGGCAGGGGTGGTGTCACACCCGGTTGGCTCGGGATGGCGTCAGCTGCCGGCCAGGCGTGAGGTCCCTCGCGCCGACCGACGATGCTGAGGTCGGGATCCTGTCTCAGGATGCGCTGCTGGAGCGTCCGGAGCTCGCCCGACGGTTCGAGGCCGACCTCCTCGGCGAGCAGGGCGCGGAGCCGTCCGTAGGTGCTGAGGGCCTCGCTCTGCCGCCCGGCCCGGTACTGCGCCAGCATCAGGAGCGCCCAGAGCCGCTCGCGCAGCGGGTCTGCTGCAACGAGAGCCTCGAGCTCGCCGATGGCGTCGGTGTGGCGCCCGGCGCCGAGCTTGGCAGCCAAGCGTGTCTCCACGGCCTGCCGACGGAGCTCCTCCAGGCGGGCTGCCTCGCCATCCAGGGAGCCCGCGGCGACGGCGAGCAGGTCCGCGAAAGGCGTGCCGCGCCACAGGGCGAGAGCCTCGGACAGGGCGGCCGCGGCGGTGTGCGGATCCCGGTCGATCAGGGTCCGTGCCTCGGTGACCCGTCGCTCGAAGCGGGCGGCATCGAGCTCGTCGGGTCCGAGGTGCAGCCGGTACCCCTGCCCGTGTCCCTCGAGTCGCGCCGCGCCGAGCGCGCGCCGCAGGTGCGAGGCGTAGGTCTGCACCGTGTTGCGGGCGGATCGGGGCGGATCCGTCGGCCAGACGGCGTCGATCAGGGCCTCCGTCGCGACCATGCGGCCGGCGTTCACCAGCAGGTGGGCCAGGACGAGTCGCTGTCTGGGGCCCCCGAGGCGGAGCTGACGTTCACCGTCGTGAGCGGTCAACGGCCCCAGGCAGCGGATGTCCATCGGCGTCCCACCCGTCCGGGCACGAGCAGGTCACCCAGCCCCCGGGCTGGACGATCCTGCCACACCGGAGCCGAGGATTCCAGGGTCGGGCACGTCGGGGGATCCACGGCGTTGCACGTGATCTTCCACGCGAGCTTCCGATGGCTCTCACTCGGGTGGATCGAGGGTGGGTGCACCGATGAGCCGGAGGCCGACCGTGCTGCACCCCACCCCGCGCGACGCACGCGTCAACGTGATGGCCCTCGCGGCGATCGTCGCGATGTTCGTGCTGGGTGGTGAGCCGCCGGTGCTGTCGGTGGCTGGCGCCCCGGATGCCCGTCCGGAGGAGGGGCACCACCTCGACGACCCCCCTGAGGCGGAGCTGCTGGAGGTCCGCCTCACCACGGATGGCCCCTCGATGGCCGACCTGGTGTCGACCGTCCGCGACCAGGCGCGACGCGTCCCCGGCGCTCAGCCGGACGCGCCGGTGACGCTGGTGTTGACCTGCGACCTGGCCGCCGAGCTGGGTGACGACCGGCCGCTGCTCGCCGGGCTCCAACGCGGTCGGTACGCCTACGTCCGCACGGACCTGGCCCGCCCCGAACGGACCGTGATCCATGAGGTCGCCCACGTCCTGACGGACGGTGACGGGCACGGCGACATCTGGCGGGCGGTCTACCTCGGTGTCATCGAGGAACGGTACGGCCAGGACCGCGCCGACCTCGAGGCTCGTCGCATCGCCCGGGTCTACGACCGCTGCGGGGACACGGACACCTGCCCGGTGAGCACCGCGGCTTCGGGAGCTGCCTCGGGGCAGGTGGAGGTGGCCGACCACCCCCGCTGACGTCAGCCGGCACGGCGCTACGAGCCGGTGCTCATCCGGCCGATGGAACCGCACCACCAACACGAGAGGAGGAGTGGCATGTCAACCGCCACGATGGCCCACGTCTACCCGATCGATCGCGAGGAACTGTTCGCGTTCCTCGCCGACCCCGCGAACCTGCCCCGCTACTACAACGGCATCGTCGACCTGACCGTCCCCGCGCGCTTCACCGAGCCTGGTGACGAGGTCACCTTCCGGTACCGCGTGCTCGGCCGGACCGTCGACGCGCGTGCCAGGCTGCTCGACCGTGACCCTGGTGTGCGCCTGCGGACCCGTTCCGAGGCGGACGGGATCCCGTCCGTCGAACACGACTGGCACCACGAAGACGTGGACGAAGGCACGCGGGTGACGGTCACGATGGCGACCGACGGGGTCGACTCCTGGTTCGGACGGGCGATCGACCGGCTCGTGTTGCCGCGCCACCTGGAGAAGGACCTCGCGCGTAGCCTCGAGAACATCGAGGAACTCGTCGCGCTCGGGTTCGATCGAAGCTGACCGTCGGCTCCGGTCCCGCTGGTTGTCGCCTGGGAGGGATCAGGTCGGGGTTTGCCCGGGTGGGAGCCCGCTCGGTACCGTTCGTCGCTGCGCGCATCGCGTACGATGGCTCCCGCTCGGGGCGTTAGCTCAGTCGGCTAGAGCGCTTGCTCGACACGCAAGAGGTCGCAGGTTCGATTCCTGCACGCCCCACCCCGAGAACCGGCCCATCGCGGCCGGTCCTCTGCATCTCTGCCGACGTGTCTTCGCGCGCCGACGGGTCGGTTCCGGGACCTCCTGCGACAGTTCGTAGGAGGAGCCAAGCGGATACCCCTTGGCACGAGAACTCCGGTCGATGGCGTCCGTCGCGCCCTGCCGAGCGCGTTGGTGACGTACGCGCTGTCGATGGGCGCACAATTTTGACGCTCTGTGGCCTGCCGATTACGCTTGCGAAGGCTAGAGCACTGTGGTGGGGGTCGCAGCGCTGCAGTGGGATCGCTCAGTAGGAACGGTGGGAAGCGAGCCCAACCGGACCATCTGTATCGATCGCGGGAGAGCGACGTGCGTTCCAAGACCTTGATGATGCTGCCGTTGGTGCTGGCTCTGGTGCTGGCCGCCTGTGCCGACGACGTGGAGGACACCACGGACGAGACCGGTGAGGACGTCGCGGCCGAGGCGCCCGACGACGAACCTGCCGAGGCACCGGACGCACCCGACGATGTGGTGCGGATCGGGGTCGTGTTCAGTCAGACCGCCGGTGCCGCCGTCTACGGCGAGACCCAGCGACAGGCCGCGGAGCTCGCCGCCGAGGAGATCAACGCGGCCGGCAACGTCGCGATCGAGTTGATCATCGAGGACGACGCGAGCGCTCCGGAGCAGGGCATCACCGCCTACGAGCGACTGATCCAGCAGGAGCAGGTCTCCGCGTTGATCGGGCCGACGCTTTCCAACGTCTTCTTCTCCGCAGGACCGCTGGCACAGGACGCCGGCATCCCGGCCCTCGGGGTTTCGACCACCGCCGACGGCATCACCGACATCGGCGATTTCATCTTCCGCAACGCGCTGACCGAGGCGCAGGTGATCCCGGACACCATCGCCGCGGCGATCAACGAGTTCGGCCTCGAGCGGGTCGCGCTGTTCCACGCCGACGACGACGCCTTCACCGTGTCGGGCTACCAGATCATGCTCCAGGCCGCCCAGGACCAGGGGCTGGAGATCGTCAGTGACCAGTCCTTCGCGACCGGCGACAGCGACTTCTCCGCCCAGCTCACCGCCGCCCGCGACGCGGAGCCGGACGCGCTGTTCGTCTCCGCGTTGGCCGAGGAGGGTGCCCTGCTGCTGACCCAGGCGAGGGACCTTGGCCTCGATGTGCCCGTGGTCGGCGGCAACGGCTTCAACTCACCTGCCATCATCGAGCAGGCCGGGGAGGACGCCGAGGGTGTGCTCGTCGGGGCCGCGTGGAACGCCGCTGCTGACGACCCGCTCAACCAGGCGTTCAAGGCTGCGTACGAGGAGCGCACCGGTCGCCAGCCGGACCAGTTTGCGGCCCAGTCCTACGCTGGCGTCTACCTCCTCGCGCGGGCGATCGAGGAGGCCGGCAGCGGTGACCCGCAGGCGATCCGCGACGCGCTCGCAGAGATGCGGGACGTGGAGACGGTGCTGGGCACGTTCTCGTTCACCGAGAACCGGGACGCCGACCACGACGGTGTCACGCAGATCATCCGGGACGGTCGTTTCCAGATCCTCACCGACTAGTCGGCCACCAGGGTCGGCCGGGTCGGCGACGTCTGTCCACTACCGCGTCGCCGGCACGGCACCGCCCGGGCAGGGCCGATGAGCGGAGGAGGAGGGCGTGACGCAGCAGATCGTCAACGGCGCGTTCATGGGCTCGATCTACGCCCTGTTCGCGCTGGGCTACACGCTCGTGTTCGGCGTCCTCCACCAACTCAACCTCGCCCACCAGGCTGTGTTCATGCTTGGCGCGGTCGCCGGATGGGTCGCGGTGGTCACCTTCGGGTTCCCGCTGTGGGTGGGGGTCGTCGTTGCGGTCGTGGTCGGTGGGCTGCTTGGCCTGCTGATCGAACGGGTGGCGTTCGCGCCGCTGCGGTCTCGCCCGGACGACCACTTCGCCGGACTCATCTCGTCGATCGCGCTGGGGATCGTCCTGGTCGCGTTGGCGCTCGGCACGTTTGGGCCGGACACGGTCCGCTTCCCGCGGGAGGCGTTCCCGCGCATCGGGTTCCAGATCGGCGGGGCAACGATAACGCTGCTGCAGCTGTCGATCCTGGCGGTGGCGATCACGATGATGGTCGCACTGACCTGGCTGGTGAATCGCACCCGCATGGGGCGGGCACTACGGGCGGTCGCGGAGAACGAACGGGCCGCACGACTACTGGGCATCGATGTCGAGCGTGTCACGATGGGGACCTATGTGCTGTCGAGCGCGCTAGGGGCGACCGCCGGGATCCTGTTCGCGCTGGCGTTCAACACGATCCGGGTCGAGATGGGCCTCGCGATCGAACTCAAGGGTCTGGCGGTCATCATCGTCGGTGGGCTCGGAAGCCTGCCCGGCGCGATGGTCGGCGGGCTGATCCTCGGCCTGGCGGAGGTCTTCACGATCGCCTGGATCGGTTCGGGGTGGCGTGACGCGGTCGCGTTCACCCTGCTGTTCGCGATCCTTCTGCTGCGGCCTCAGGGGCTGTTCGGCAAGCCCAAGGTCCGGGAGGTCTGAGACGAGGTAGCCGGGTCGAAAGCGAGGTTGTCACAGCTCGGAATGGATTGATCGTCAGGGGAGGTACGCGTGCTCGGAGTCCTCGGTGACCTGCTGACCACCTACGAGTCGGTGGTGGTGTTCATCGGCATCAACATGATCTTCGCGTTCTCCATGTACGTCGTGCTCATCGCCGGACAGCTCTCGCTCGCCCAGGCTGCTTTCGCGTCGATCGCCGGGTACACCAGCGCGATCCTCACGATGGAGGCCGGACTTCCCTTCCCCGTGGTCCTCGTCGTCGGGGTGACGCTCGCCGCGGGCGTCTCGATCCTGCTTGGCCTCCCCGTGCTGCGGCTGCGTGGCGTGTTCCTGGCGATCGCGACGATCGGCTTCGGCGAGGTGGTACGCATCATCGCGCTAAACCTCGACATCACCGGCGGCGCCATCGGGCTGCGGCCGATCCCGCGGGTCACCTCGCTCTGGCACGTCTACCTCGCCGTCGCGGTGTGCGCGTACCTGTTCTGGCGGATGCGGCCAACCAAGTTCGGGCGCGGCCTTGCCGCGATCCGCGAGGACGAGGTGGCCGCCAGGGCGATGGGCATCGACACCGTCCGCTACAAGTTGGCCGCGTTCACCCTGTCGGGTGCGCTGGCCGGGCTCGCCGGGGTGCTGTTCAGCCACTACGTCCGGTTCCTGTCGCCGGGGCAGTTCGGGTTCGAGCGAGCGGTCGACATCCTGGTGTTCGCGATCGTCGGGGGACTCGGTCACTGGCTCGGCCCGCTGTTCGGTGGGGCGTTCATGACCTTCCTGCCGGAGTTGCAGCGCGAACTGGGGGTGGCCGCCGGGTGGCTACGGCCCGCGTTCAACGGCGTGATCCTGCTGGGCGTGATCCTGTTCCTGCCGTCCGGTCTGGTCGGGATCGGCCGGATGATCGTGCCAGAACGCACCCGCGCCCGCCTCGACACCAGCACCCCGGAGGACAGTGAGGCGCTGCGCACCGGTGACCCCGACGATGCGGACATCGAGGTCGCGGACCGCGAGACGGTGCAGCCCGGACGCGTGCTCGCCCGTACACACGGACTCACCAAGTCCTACGGCGGGGTCACCGCCCTGCACGAGGTCTCGCTCGAGTTGCGCCAGGGCGAGATCCTGGGGCTGATCGGGCCCAACGGCGCCGGCAAGACCACGCTGGTGAACATCCTCACGGCACTGTCTCCCGCGACCAGCGGTGAGGTCGAGGTGCTCGACCACCGCGTCGCCGAGCTGTCCCCCGACCGCGTCAACGGACTCGGGGTGAGTCGTACCTTCCAGCAGACCAAGCTGTTCGCCAACCTGTCGGTGCGCGAGAACGTGATGGTCGGCGGACACCGGCTGGCTCGAGGCACCTGGCTGCGCCGGCTCGCGTTCCTGCCGTCGGCCGCGGCTGCGGAACGCGAACTGGCCGAGCGCGCCGACCACGCGTTGGCGCTGGTCGGCCTCTCGGAACGGGCGCACGACAACGCCGCCGGGCTGGCCTACGGCGACCGGCGGCGCCTGGAGATCGCCCGCGCACTGTGCGCCGGTCCGGACCTGCTGGTGCTCGACGAGCCCGCCGCCGGGATGAACCAGGTTGAGGCGACCCAGCTTGGCGAGCTGATCCGCAAGGTCCGCGACCTGGGCGTCACCGTCCTGCTGATCGAGCACAACGTACGGCTGGTCATGCGGTCGTGTACGCGGGTGGTGGTGCTGGACTTCGGTGAGGTGATCGCCGACGGTGTCCCGGCCGAGGTCGCCCGCGACCCGGCCGTGATCCGCGCCTACCTCGGCTCCAGCCCGGACCGCGAGCAACCGGTCGCTGGCGGCGAGGGCGGGCAGAGCCTCCCCACCACCACCGGCGATGAGGGTCCGGTATGAGTAACGAGCCCCCGACCGACTCCGGTCTCAGCGCCGACGGCACGTCCGGTGTCGCTTCCGACCCGACGGCTCGCACCGCTGCGGCCCTCGTCGTCGAGGGGATCACCGTGGCGTACGGTCCCGCCGAGGCGGTGCGCGACCTGAGCCTCAGCGTGAACGCCGGGTCGCTCGTTGCGCTGATCGGCGCGAATGGGGCTGGGAAGTCCTCGACGCTGGCGGCGATCAGCGGGCTGGTGCGTCCCCGGCGGGGCAGGGTGCTGTTCGCCGGCCAGGACGTCACTCGCTGGCGCTCCAGTCGTCGGGTGGCCGCCGGCATCGTGCAGGTGCCGGAGGGGCGCGAGATCCTGGCGACGATGACGGTGCACGAGAACCTGATGCTCGGTGCGTGGCACCAGGCTCAGGGCTTCGAAGCGGGTGTCCAGGAGATCTACCAGCGCTTCCCGATCCTGGGGGAGCGGCGTGCTCTGTTGGCCGGGAGCCTGTCGGGCGGCGAGCAGCAGATGCTCGCGATCGCCCGAGCGCTACTGGCCCATCCGCGGGTGCTGCTCATGGACGAGCCGTCGATGGGGCTGGCTCCGCAGATCGTGGACGAGGTCTTCGCGGTGATCGAGCGGATCCGCAAGGAGGGCACCACGGTACTGTTGGTCGAGCAGAACGCGCAGCGAGCCCTTCAGGCCGCCGACTACGCATACGTGATGGAGACCGGCGAGCTGGTGCTCGAGGGCCCGGCCGACGAGTTGCTGGCCAACCCGAAGGTGGTCGAGGCCTACCTCGGCGAGTCGCTCAGCGGCGAGGATGGGTTGGAGGGCCGCTCGTTCGACGACGGGGATGCCGACGCCCCACGGAGGACATCGGGATGAGCGCCGGGCTGGGCCGGGTCGCGCTCTTCACCACCTGTGTGGCGGAGCTGGCCACGCCTGGCCCGGCGGCCGCGGCCGTCGAGGTGCTCGAAGCCGTCGGCGTCGAGGTAGCCGTCCCCGCCGCGCAGACGTGTTGCGGGCAGCCGGCGCTGTCGTCAGGCTTCCCCCGAGAGGCCGCGCAGGTGGGACAGGCGTGGCTCGACGCGTTCGCCGACGCGGACGTGGTTGTGACGATCAGCGGCTCGTGCGCCGCGATGATCCACCACCACCTGCCGCGGATCCTCGACCCCGAGGACGCGAAGCGGGCACGGGCCCTCGCTGCCCGTACCTTCGAACTGAGCCAGTTCCTCGTCGCCCGCGATCTCCTTCCGCCGCTCCACCTCGACGTGCGGGTCGCCTACCACGACGCATGCCACATGCTGCGCTCGTTGGGTGAGCGGGACACGCCGCGGGCTCTGCTGGGCCGCATCGACGGGCTGGAGCTGCGCGAGCTGGCCGACCCGGAGATCTGTTGCGGGTTCGGCGGCACGTTCGCGACCCGCTTCCCGGCGGTCAGCACCGGCATGGCCGACGACAAGCTCGCACAGACCGAGGCCGCGGAGGTCGACCTGCTGGTGTCGGCCGACGCCGGCTGTCTGCTTCACGTGCAGAGCCGCGCGGACGCGACCGGCCGGCCCGTGCGCACCCGCCACCTCGCACAGGTGGTCCACGACGCGCTGCCCACTGAGCTGCGCAGCCCGACGGCCACCTCGACGACCGGATCGATGCCGTGAACCGCACCGACGTGTCTGCGCCGTCGCGCTCGGAGGGTCTGGCCGGCCGTCACCGGATCCGCCCGGACCGGCCCGAGTGGGCGTCGACGGTGATACCCGACGATGTTGCGCCGCTGCCGGTGTTGACCGCGCAGGCTGCGGCCCGCCCAGAGCAGCACGCCACCAACGAAAGGCTGCGCGGGCTGGATCGGGCGTGGCACACCGACGAGTGGACCCCTGAGCGCGCGGCGCTGCGCGAACGCGGGGCAGCGATCCGTCGCGAGACCCTCGCCGACCTGGACGGCTACCTCGATCGGCTCCAGCGGTCCGTGGAGGCCGTGGGAGGGACCGTGCACCGCGCATCCGACGCTGCTGCGGCGCGGGAGGTGGTCGGAAGGGTCGTGGCCGACACCGCCGCGCAGCTGGTGGTCAAGTCCAAGTCGATGGCGACCGAGGAGATCCACCTCAACGACCACCTCGAGAGCTTGGGGGTCGAGGTGGTGGAGACCGACCTGGGCGAGTACATCTGCCAGCTCGCGGACGAGCGTCCGAGCCACATCATCGCGCCGATCATCCACAAGACCCAGGACGACGTGCACGCGCTGTTCCAGCAGCTGACCGACGAGGCGCTGGCCGACGAGGCCGAGGAGCTGACCGCCTTCGCGCGGCTGCGACTGCGCCACGACTTCGCCGCCGCCGACGTCGGCATCAGTGGGGTGAACTTCGCGGCGGCCGACACCGGCACGCTCGCGATCGTCAGCAACGAGGGCAACGGCCGGATGGTGACCAGTCGCCCACGGGTGCACATCGCGGTGATGACCGTCGAGAAGGTGATCCCGCGGCTCACCGACCTCGGGACGCTGCTACCGCTGCTGACCCGATCCGCGACCAACCAGCAGATGAGCGTCTACCAGACGTTGCTGACCGGTCCGAGACGAGCTGACGACCCGGACGGCCCGGCCGAGCTGCACCTGGTGATCGTGGACAACGGCCGGTCGCAGATCGTCGGCACCCCCTACGAGGAGGTGCTGGCCTGCATCCGCTGCGGTGCCTGTCAGGTCGCCTGCCCGGTCTACCGCACCGTCGGCGGGCACGCATACAGGGCCACCTACGGCGGGCCGATCGGGGCGGTGCTCTCTCCGCTGCTCGACGGTGGGGAGGCGCACGCCGAACTGCCCTACCTGTCGTCGCTGTGTGGCCGCTGCGACGAGGTCTGCCCGGTCAAGATCCCCCTGAAGGACCTGTTGGTCGATCTGCGCGCCCGCCACCAGGACGCGCGGGGCGCCACCCCGCAACGGGCTGCGTGGCGAGCCTGGGCAGCCGCGTGGTCGCGGCCGTGGGCGTTCCGGGCCCTCCGCGGTGCCGCCGCAGCGGCGGGCTACCTGCCGGTGCGGCTGCAACGGG
>SKNO01000224.1 GCA_007120465.1 Nitriliruptoraceae bacterium | reverse complement strand
TGTCCCACGCCGGACCCCGGGCGTCGATGCGGCCGCGGGCGGACGGGCTGGACCGTCCGCTGCGTGCCGGCGGGTGGCGACGCCTCGCGGCGTCCCCGCTGCCCTACACCGTGACCGGCGACCCCCCGCACCCGCTCGACGAGCGCCTGCTCGCCGCCGTGGTCGACGACTTCGTCGCCGCGGCACAGCGGGCCCGGGACGCCGGGTTCGACCTGGTCGAGATCGACGCGGCCCACGGTGGGCTGCTGGCCAGCTTCCTGTCCCCGCTCACCAACCGGCGCGATGACGCCTGGGGCGGTCCCGTCGACGCACGCCTCACGGTGCCGCTCGCGGTGCTCGACGCCGTGCGGACCGCGTGGCCGGCGGAGCGGGCGCTGAGCGTGCGGTTCTCGGCCAGCGACCGCGCGCCGGGCGGTCTCGCCCCCGAGGACGCCATCGCGATCGCCCGCGCCTTCGCCGAGCACGGCGCCGACCTGGTGCACGTGGTGAGCGGGCAGACCACGACCCGCCATCGCGGTGAGTACACCCGCTGGTTCAACGCCGCCGAGAGCGACCTCGTGCGCAACGGCGCCGGGGTGACCACGCTGGTCGCGGGTGGGGTGCCCACCCTGCAGGACGTCGACCACCTGGTGATGGGCGGCCGTGCCGACCTGTGCGTGGTCGGCCCGCTCCCCACCGAACCGGGCTGGCTGGCACGACGACGCGACGGCTGACGACGAGGAGGCGCACGTGGACATCGGGATCGGCCTGCCGACCGGGGTGCCGGGCGCGACCCCGGACCTGGTCGTCGACTGGGCGCGACGGGCGGAGACCGCCGGGTTCGCCAGCGTCGCCTGCATCGATCGGGTGCGCTACGACACCTACGAGCCGCTGGTGTCACTGGCCGCCGCCGCGGCCGTCACCGAGCGGGTCGAGCTGGTCACCTCGATCCTGATCTCGCCGCTGCGGGAGGTCACCACGCTGGCGAAGCAGGTGGCCTCGCTGGACGCCCTCTCCGGTGGTCGGCTCACCCTCGGCGTAGCGATCGGCGCCCGCGGCGACGACTACGAGCTCAACGAGTTCGGACGGGCCGGACGAGGCGACCGGCTCGCCGCACAGCTCGAACGTCTCGTGGACCTGTGGGAGGGCGGCACGCTCACGCCCTCGGCGGCGCCCCGCACCGGGCCGCGCCTCCTGGCCGGCGGGAACAGCGGCCCGTCGCTGGCCCGGATGGCCCGCAGCACCGATGGCTACATCCACGGGGGCGGACCGCCACGCGCCTTCGCCCGCGCGTGGGAGCAGGCGCAGGCGGCCTGGAGCGACGCGGGACGTCCCGGACGGCCCGCCGCCTGGGGGATGACCTACTTCGCGCTGGACGACGCCACCGACGCGGGGCGCCGGTACATGCTCGACTACTACGCGTTCACCGGCCCGTACGCGGTGCGCATCGCCGACGAGCTGTTGACGACACCGCTGGGTGTGCGTGAACTGGTGCAGGGCTACGCCGACGCGGGCTGCGAGCACCTGCTGCTGTTCCCGGCGGTGACCGACCCGGGACAGGTGGAGCGGCTGGCCGAGGCGCTGGGCTGGTGACGGGAGCGGCCGGGACGATCGCGACCGGGGAGGAGGCAGCGTGAGCCACAGCGAGCGGCTGAACATCGCGGACCGGTTCCTGACCGACCGGGTCCGCGAGGGGCGCGGCGACCGGATCGCGCTGCGGCTCGACGAGGGCGAGCTCAGCTACGCCGAGGTGGATGCGCTGGCGGACCGGTTCGCGTCGGCCCTGCACCACCTCGACGTGCGTGCCGAGGAGCGGGTGTTCCTCGCCCTGGCCGACGGACCGGCCTTCGTCGGGGCGCTGTTCGGGACCCTCAAGCTCGGCGCCGTCCCGGTGATGATCAACCCCCACCAGCCGGTGGAGGCCTTCGCCGGGATCGTGTCCTACGCCCGGGCGCGCCTCGCCGTGGTCGACCCGGACGCGATCGCGCTGGCGGAGGAGGCTGCCGGGCTGGCATCCACCTCGCTGCCCCTGCTGGTGGTCGGCGACGCCGGCGGGGAGCACGTGCGCCTCGATGACCTGCCTGCCGACGGACCGGTCGAGGCGGTCGCGACCCACCCGGACGACCCGGCGCTGTGGCTGTTCTCCGGCGGCACCACGGGCACGCCCAAGGCGGTGGTGCAGACCCACCGGTCCTTCGCGAACACCACGGAGTGCTACGCCCACGGGGCGGTCGGCTACCGGGAGGACGACGTCACCCTGTCGGTGCCGAAGCTGTACTTCGGGTACGCGACAGGATGCAACCTGTTCTTCCCCTTCTCGGTCGGCGCCAGCGCCGCGTTGTTCCCCGACCGCGCGACCCCCGAGGCGCTGTTCGCGCGCATCGCCCGCCACCGTCCCACGATCCTCGTCACCGTGCCGTCGATGATCCAGGCGATGCTCGACCATCCCGACGCCGCGGCGCAGGACCTGTCGAGCGTGCGCTTCGCCACCTCGGCCGGGGAGGCCCTCCCGCCCGCGCTGTACGAGCGGTGGCGCGCCACCTTCGACGTCGAGGTGCTCGACGGGCTGGGCACCGCGGAGATGTGGCACATCTTCGTGTCGAACGTCCCGGGCGACGTGCGACCGGGCACGCTGGGGCGGCCGGTGCCCGGGTTCCGCGTCGAGGTCCGCGACGACGACGGGCGCGAGGTTCCCACCGGGGAGGTCGGCAAGCTGTGGGTCGCGGGCGACTCGCGCGGGATCGGCTACTGGCGCGACATGGCCCGCACCAAGCAGGTGTTCCGTGGTGAGTGGGTGGTCACCGGTGACCTGGTGCGCCGCGACGAGGACGGCTACCTGCGCTACGTCGGGCGTGGCGACGACGCGATCAAGGTCAAGGGCAAGTGGCTCGTGCCGGCGGAGGTCGAAGGGGTCCTCGGGTCGCATCCGGACGTCACCAGCGCGACCGTCGTGGGGGCACCCGACCCGGCCGGGCTGATCAAGCCGGCGGCCTTCGTCACGGTTCGCACCCACCGCGACGACCTGGAGCAGGAGCTGCAACGCTGGGTGATCGACCGGCTGGAGGCGTACAAGCACCCGCGGGTCATCGAGATCGTGGAGGAGCTGCCGAGGACCCACCTCGGCAAGGTCAACCGTACGGTGATGAAGCAACGCGCCCGGGAACGGCTGGCGACCACCGACGAGCCGACCCCGTGACGGGCGGCACCGTGAGGAGCACGAGCGTGACGAGCGGCACCGGGAGGGAGCGGGCATGAGCGCATCCGACGGCCTGTACTACTGGGAGTACCTGCAGCTGGACCGCCTGCTCGACAGCCAGCGGCTGGAGAGCGAGCGGGTCGGCGGGCCGGCTGCCCACGACGAGATGCTGTTCATCGTGGTCCACCAGGCCTACGAGCTGTGGTTCAAGCAGATCCTGTGGGAGCTCGACGCGGTCAACGCGACGATGGGCCAGCCCCACATCGCCGAACGCGAGCTCTCGCAGGTGGTCCAGCGCCTCGAGCGCATCACCGAGATCCAGCGGGTGCTGCAGGACCAGCTGCCGGTGCTCGAGACGATGACCCCGCTGGACTTCCTCGACTTCCGTGAGCTGCTGGTGCCCGCGTCCGGGTTCCAGAGCGTGCAGTTCCGCCTGATCGAGAACAAGCTGGGCGTCGATCCGGACCACCGTCCGCTGATCAACCAGCAGCCGTACACGGCGGTGCTCGAGGAGGAGCACGCCCGGATGATCGAGGCCGCCGCCGAGGAGCCCTCGCTGCTGTCCCACGTGGAGCACTGGCTGGAGCGCACCCCGTTCGTCCACTGGGGCGGCTTCGACTTCTGGCAGGAGTACCGCGCGACGGTGGAGGCGATGCTCGAGCGCGAGGCGGCGATCATCCGCCAGGACGCGCAGCTCGACGAGGCCGGCCGGGCCGAGCAGCTCGCCGCCCACGAGGCCACGGTGCACACCTTCGCGAGCGTGTTCGACCGCGAGCGCTACGACGAGCTGCGCGAGAAGGGCGAGCGGCAGCTGTCCCACGACGCCTTCGTCGCCGCCTTGCTGATCACGCTGTACCGGGACGAACCGGCCTTCCAGATGCCCCACCGGCTGCTGACCGCGCTGGTGGACATCGACGAGGGCTTCACCGCCTGGCGGCACCGGCACGCGCTGATGGTGCACCGCATGATCGGCTCGAAGATCGGGACCGGCGGCACCACCGGCCACCGCTACCTGCGCCAGTCGGCCGAGCGCAACAAGGTGTTCCGCGACCTGTACGACCTCGCGACCTACTGCATCCCGAGGCACCAGCTCCCGGAGCTGCCCGCCGAGGTGTCGCAGCAGCTCGGGTTCCGCTTCCACACCGACCCCGACGTGGCGCAGGCATCGACCGGGCCCGGCGGGTCGTGACCGGCCACCTCGACGTCGACCGGGTCCGCGCCGGGTTCTCCCGGTTCCTGGGCACGCACCCGCACCGGCTCCACGTGGCGGCGCACAGCCACCACCCGTGGCCGGACGTCACGCTCGACGCCCACACCCAGGCGTGGCTCGACGCAGCCGACCGCCACGACCACAAGTGGGCGCACGTGTTCGGCACCGTGATCCCCGAGTTCCAGGAGCACGTCGCACGGCGGCTCGGGCTGTCCGACCCGGGGGCGATCGTGGTCGCCCCCAACACCCACGAGCTGGTGGTGCGCCTGCTGTCGTGCCTGGTCACACCGGGCGCGGACGGGCCGTGTCGGGTGCTGACGACCGACGCCGAGTTCCACAGCTTCGCCCGACAGATCGCCCGGCTCGAGGAGGACGGCACCGTCGCGGTGGAGCGGGTCCCGGCCGAGCCCTTCCCCGACCTCCCCGACCGGCTGGCCGCCGCGGCGGCCCGGGGCGGCCACGACCTCGTGTTCGTCAGCCAGGTCCTGTTCGACTCCGGGTACGTGCTCGCCGATCTGGCCGCGGTGGTCGAGGCGGTACCCGACGCCGACACCTTCGTCGTGATCGACGGCTACCACGGCTACCTCGCCGTCCCGACGGATCTGGCGCCGATCGAGGCGCGCGCCTTCTACCTCGGCGGGGGGTACAAGTACGCGATGGCGGGCGAGGGCGCGGCCTTCATGCACTGCCCACCCGGGTACGCGCCGCGCCCGCCGGACACCGGCTGGTACGCGGGGTTCTCCGCGCTCACGTCCGGGCCGGGTGAGCGGGCCGGGTACGCCACCGACGGCTCCCGGTTCCTCGGCGCCACCTTCGACCCGAGCGGGCTGTACCGCGCCAACGCCGTGCACCGCTGGCTCGACGACCTCGACCTCGAGGTGGCCGCGATCCACGCCCACGTGCGGGCACTCCAGCAGCGGTTCGTCGCCCTCGCCGACGGGCACCCGGCCCGGGAGGCACTCGTGGCGAGCCTGCTCCCTCCGGACGTCGATGCCGATCGGGGCCACTTCCTCACCTTCGTGCATCCGGGGGCCGGCGCGCTGGAGGCCGCGTTGGCCGCACGGGAGGTGATCGTCGACCACCGGCGCGACCGGCTGCGGCTCGGGTTCGGCTGCTACCACCGCGAACAGGATCTCGAGGAGGTGTGGCGACGCCTCGACGACGCGCTGGCCGCGGTCGCGGGAGGGCCCTGACCCTGAGGGGCGCCCGCGGATCGCCGCGGCGGGGCCGTC
>SKNO01000140.1 GCA_007120465.1 Nitriliruptoraceae bacterium | reverse complement strand
TCGCCCGGCGGCCGCGGTCGATCAACAGCCCGTGGGGGATGACCCCCGTCGGACGCGGCCGACGGCTGGGGCTCGGCATGCCGTCGCGGGAGGTGCCGTCGTCGCGCTGCTCGAAGTAGCGACCGAGGGCGATCGGCAGCAGGAAGGCCAGCAGCGCGTAGGCCAGGGCGATGTCCAGGAACAGCGCCGGCCGTTCGAGCACGAACCCGAGCACGACCAGCACGATCACGCCGTTGACCGACACCAGCGCGATCGCGACCAGCCGGTCGAACACGGTGGGGCCAGCCCACACGCGGTAGAGCCCCGCCGCGATCAGGATCGCGACGGTGATCAGCATGCCGACCAGGAAGGGGCTCATCCCGGATCCTCCGGCAGTTCGTCGTGGACCGGTTCCCAGTGCATCTGCGGGGGCGGTTCCGGCTCCTGGCGGAACGCTCTCGCGATCCGGGACTGCATCTTCCCGTTCGCCAGGTCAGCGGTGGTGTCGGGCGTGAAGGCGTGCACGGTGAACTCGTTGCCGTCGACGCTCAGGGTCATCGTCCCGGGGACGAGGGTGATGGCGTTGGCGAGCAGGGTGCGGGCCGCCGGGCTGCGCAACGTCGTGCGGAACCGCACCACCCCCGGACGTGGCGGACGGCGCGGGTCGAGCACGACGGCGGCGACCTGGAACCCGGCCGGGGGGATCTGCAGCAGCAGCCACGCGAGGAAGCTCAGCAGGTGGCCGACGTGGATCCGCGGGGTGTGCTCGGCCGAGCCGAGCACGTGCTCGAGCAGCCGCAGGCTGAACGCGGTGGTCAGCGCCGCGGAGAGCACGCCGAGCGTCAGGAACAGCGGGTCCAGCCGGGCCGACAGCGCCTGCCAGAACAGCAGGAGCGCCAGGAACAGCAGCACGGTGCGGGAGAGCCTCACCACAGCAGACTCGAGACCAGCAGCACCAGGGATGCGAGCAGGATCACCGCACCGAGGGCCCAGGTGGTCGGGACGTCCGGTGGTCCCTCGGTCGGCTGGAACACCCGGGTGAGGAGCCGCCGGGACCGCGCGATGGCCGTGCTGCTCTCGGCCCGGGTTGTCCCTGCAGCGACGGTCGTCCCCGCCGACGGTCCGGTCGGTGCCACCTCGACGTCCGTCGCCACCTCGGCTCCCGTGGCTGCCTCGGCGGGGACGCCGGCGGCCGGGGCGCTCGGCAGCGACACGGGTCCGCGCGCGGCGACGCGCTCCCGGATCAGCTCGGGCAGGCGACGGTAGAGCCAGTCGAGGTCGAGGCTCACGTGCGGCTTCGACGGCAGCCACGCCACGAGCAGCCAGAACCCGAGCCCCGTGAAGGTCAGGATCTGCACCTTCTCGAGCACCTTGCCGACCGAGTACGGCTCGTACACCACCGTCTCGGGCATCAGCGCGTACAACAGCGACGGCACCACCCCGAGCAGCAGGTTCAGCCCGGCGGTGACGGCCATCGCCACGTGCATCGAGGTGGGCAGCGGCGCGGGCTGCAGGCGCGCGCCCTCGGAGCTGCGCGGTCCCGGCCCCTCGGGGCCGAACCAGGTGGCGTAGGGCAGCTTCAGCCCGGTGGACAGGAAGGTGCCGACCGACACCACCTTGAGCACGATCACGACCCATCCCAGGTGGCTCTGGTAGGCCGCGTCGACGATGATCTCCTTGGACACGAACCCGCTGAACAGCGGCACGCTGGAGATCGAGATCGCCCCGACCATGTAGAAGGTGAGCGCCGCCTTCATCCGGTGGGCGAGCCCGCCGAGCACGTTCGCCTTCGACCGGCCGGTGGCGTGGAGGACCGCGCCGACCCCCATCAGCAGCAGGCCCTTGTAGAGGATGTGGGCGAAGGCGTGGGCGGTGGCGCCGTTGATCGCGGCGGTGGTGCCGATGCCGACCGCCGTGACCATGAACCCGACCTGGCTGATGATGTGGTAGCTCAGCAGCCGGCGGATGTCGTTCTCGAGGATCGCGAAGATCACCCCGTAGACGGCCATGGCAACGCCGAGGTAGATCAGCGCCTCGGTGCCGGGGAACCCGCGCAGGAGCGCGTACACGGCCGACTTCGTGGTGAAGGCGGACAGGAACACCGTCCCGGCGACCGTCGCTTCCGGGTAGGCGTCCTTCAGCCAGGCGTGCAGCGGGGGCATCCCGGCGGACAGCACGAAGGCGATCAGGATCAGGGTGGCGGCGACGCCGGGCTCGAAGGTCTCGAAGCGCAGCGACCCGGTCTGGGACAGGTGCACCAGCACGCCCGCGAGCAGCAGCTTGCCGCCAGCGATGTGGACGAAGAGGTAGCGCATCCCGGCCCGGCCGGCGCGCGGGGTGCGGCGCGCGAGGATCACGAAGGTGCTCGCGATCGCCTTGATCTCCCAGAACACGAACAGGGTGAGCAGGTCCCCGGCGTACACGACCCCCATGGCGGCACCGGCGTACACCAGCACGGCGGTGCGCTCGGGACCGCGCTGGGTCGCCAGGCCGTAGGTCGCGGCGATCAGCGCGACGCCGGCGAAGATCACCCCGAAGGGGCGGGACAACGCGTCGGCCCGCAGCACCTCGAGCTCCCAGGCGAGGAAGCCCATCGTGACGCTGGTGCCGAACTCCAGGGAGGCGACCGCCGCCAGCGCCGCGAGCGGCGCGACGATCACCACCACGTTGCCGACCCGCTGCGGCACGACGCGCACCAGCACGGCGCCGATCAGCATCGGCACGACCGGGTGCAGGAGCAGCTCATCCACGCGCGTCCCCCCGGTCGGGGTCGTCGTGGAGCGTGGCCGGTCGGTCGTCGCGTCGGTGGGCCTTGCGGCCGTCGCGGGGGTCGTGACGCCGGTCGTCGGCGGTGACGACCGCGTCCCACACGTCGGGCTGCACGTCGGGGACGGTGTCCTCGGGGTAGTGGTCCTCGGGCCGGTCCACGAGCGGGCTCAGCAGCTTCTTCGCGACCACGATCAGCAGGATCGTGCCGAACAGCCCGATCGCCGCCCCGTACCCGGGGAACCGCGGGTGGTCGAACGGCAGGTCGATCAGCACACCGACGACGAACGCACCGACGACGATCGGCAGCGCGCGGCGGTTCATGGCCCACCGCCCGTCACGGCGGTCGCGACGTCGAGCGCGAGCGCGTAGACGCCGGTCAGGTCACCCATGCCGAGGAGGAGTCCGAGCGCGGCGGTGATGCACAGCGGGACCACCATCAGCGGTGAGGCCTCGCCGTGGCCGTCGTGGGCGTCGTCGTGATCGAGCGCCGCCCCCTGCTCGTGGGCGGGGGTGGTGAGCGTGGCCGTCGCCGCGGCGCTGCCTGCCACCTCGACGTCCCCGGCCTCGTTGTCCGCTGCCTGGACGGCCGCGGTCTGGCTGCCCGCCACCTCGACGTCCGGTCCTCCGCCGTCGACCGGCTCCGCACCGGTCGCGGCTGGCGCGGCGTCGCCGGGCGCCGCCTCGGGTGGCGCCTTGAAGAAGGCGCGGTACACGATCGGGAACAGGTACCCGGCGGTCAACAGTCCCGAGCCGACCATCACCGCCGCGAACACCGGCTGACCGGCCTCGAGCGCGCCGAGGATGAGGTGCCACTTGCTGAGCAGCCCACCCATCGGCGGCAGGCCCGCCAGCCCGTAGGAGGCGACCGCGAACGCGACCATCGTGAAGGGCATGCGCCGGCCGATGCCGTCGAGCTCGCTGACGTGGTCCTTGTGCGCCGCGATGTGGATCGCCCCGGCGGCGAAGAACAGGGTGATCTTGAGCGCACCGTGGTTGACGATGTGCATCAGGGCACCCTGGAACGCCGTCGGGGAGACCAGCGAGAACCCCAGCACGATGAAGGCGAGGTGGGCGATCGTCGAGTACGCCAGCCGCCGCTTGAGGTGGTCCTGACGCAGCGCGATGATCGACGCGACCAGGATCGTCGCCCCGGCGACGGCGGAGAGGGCCGTCTGCACGCCGATCTCGGCGAGCGCGCCCGGCCCGACCACGAACCCGATCGCGCGGCCGACGGCGAACACGCCACCCTTGACGACGGCGACGGCGTGCAGGAGCGCGCTCACCGGTGTCGGTGCCACCATCGCGCCCGGCAGCCACGCGTGCAGGGGCATCAGCCCGGCCTTCGTGCCGAACCCGAGCGCGAACAGCGCGAACACCAGGATCGTCATGCCCGCGCCGAGGTGGTCCGCCACGAACCCGCCCGCCTCGAAGGTCAGCTGCCCGGTGGTGGCGAACACGATCACCATCGCGAGCAGGACCAGCACCCCGCCGGACAGCAGGTAGCCGAGGTAGGTGCGGCCGGCCGCGATCGCCTTGGCGTCGCCCTTGTGGGTGACCAGCGGGTAGGTGGTGATCGTGAGCAGCTCGTAGGCGATGAAGAAGGTGAGCAGGTCGCCGGCGAAGGCCACCGCGAAGGCGGTCGACAGACACAGGGCGTAGAAGGCGTAGAAGCGGGTCTGGTTGCGGGCGTTGTCGCCGCGCATGT
Organism: Nitriliruptoraceae bacterium; assembly: GCA_007120465.1. Taxonomy (GTDB): domain Bacteria; phylum Actinomycetota; class Nitriliruptoria; order Nitriliruptorales; family Nitriliruptoraceae; genus CSSed11-175R1. The sequence goes on along the minus strand of SKNO01000140.1, from coordinate 1,179 downwards.
AGCCGATCGCGTAGAACCCGGCCAGGACCCACAGCAGCGAGGCCAGCAGCGCGAACACCATCCCCATCGCGTCGGCGGTCAGCGACAGGGCGACACCGGGGACCAGCTCGCCGAGGGAGGTGGTGCGGACCTCGCCGGCGAGCGCGCCCGGGGTCAGGGCGGCGATCACCGCGAAGGTGACGACCGCGCCGATCACGAGGATCGCGTCGCGGATCGCCGGGGTCCGTCGCGCCAGGACGATCAGGACAGCGGTGATGACCGGCGCCAGGACGGCGGCGGCGGGCAGGAAGGAGGCCTGCGGTTCCATCACCCTCCAGGTCACGGGCGTACGGGGCTCCGGCGCTGACGCCGGGTCGAACCGACGGGCCACCGGCTGACCGCCCGGAGGGTAGTCGGCCGGTTCCCACGGCCGGGAAGGGGCTGGTGGGCCGTCCCGCACGGGATCGGTGCGACCACCGTGGGTGGACGGTCAGGCCTCCGCGACGGGGGTGGCCACCGCGGGCGCCCGCCACGTCAGTGCCAGGACGGCGCCGGCGACCAGCAGCAGGGAGACCCGCAGGTCGGTCCGCTCGGCCACGAACCCGACGACCGGCGGTGCGACGAGGAAGCCGCCGTACCCGACGGTGGCGACGGCGGCGATGCCCTCACCGCGGGAGCGGCCGAGCCGGGCCGCGACCGCGAACGCCAGCGGGACGATCACCGCCGTGCCCGTCCCGACGGCCGCGAACCCCACGAGGGTCACCGGCAGCGTGCCCGGGACCCAGGCTGCCACGGCGACCACCAGGAACCCCGCCGCGGTCAGCCTCCCGCCGAGCGCGATCGTCCTGCCGGCGCCGAGCCGGTCCGCGACCCGATCGCCGACGAGCCGCATGAGCGTCATCGCGCTCGTGAACACCAGGAAGCCCCACGCGACCCGCCCGGCGCCGACGCCGACCACGTCGGCCATCACGATGCCGCTCCAGTCGCCGGCCACGTTCTCGGCGATGGTCGACCCCAGCGCGAGCAGCGCGACGGCGACGAGCGGCCCGCGGGGGAGCGCGAGCCGGGGGCCGGTCTCCGATCCGTCGCGGCGCGTCCGGTCCTGGACCCGGAACCTCGGTGCCGCCACGACGGTGACGGCCAGCACCAGGGAGGCGGCGACGCCGAGGTGCCACGTGGCCGGCACCCCGAGCGCCAGCG
>SKNO01000021.1 GCA_007120465.1 Nitriliruptoraceae bacterium | reverse complement strand
GGCGTCCCCGCCACCGCGGCGGCGGTGCGCGACCGCGCCAGGTGGGTGAGCGCCACGGCCAGTGCATCGGCCACGTCGGCCGGGCGCGGTGGCGCGGACAGACCGAGTTGGGCGGCGACCAGCCGGGCCACCGCGTCCTTGTCGGCCGACCCCGACCCGGCCACGGTCTGCTTCACCTCGTTGGGGCTGTAGGCGGTGACGGGCACCCCGGCGCGCGCCGCCGCCAGCAGTGCCACCCCGGCGGCCTGCCCCGTCGCCATGGCCGTGCGGGCGTTGGCGGTGAACAGCACCCGCTCCACCGCGACCGCCGTGGGCCGGTGGGACCTCACGGCGTCCAGCACGGCGTCGTGCACCGTGAGCAGGCGCTCCTCGAGGGGCACGTCGGCGGACGTGGTCACGCAGTCCTGCCAGCGCACCGTCGGCCGGGCGACAGGCCCGACCACGATCCCGAGCCCACAGCGGGTCAGTCCCGGATCCACCCCCAGCACCACCGGCACGTCGCGCCCGTCCCCGGGTGTGGGCTCGGACACCGCGCGCCTCCTCACCGTCGAGCGACCGTCGACCTGCGTACCGAACGTGCGTTCGCACCCTAGCAGGGAGGTGGCGTCAGACCGAGCAGGTACCGATCACCGGTCGGTCACGCGTCGATGACGGCCAGCACGTCGTCGTCGATGTCGACGTTGTCCCAGACCTCCTGGACGTCGTCGTTGTCCTCCAGCAGGTCGAGCAGCCGCAGGATCGCCTTGGCGTCGGCCGCTTCGGTGATCGGCACCGTCGACGCAGGCACCATCGGCGAGGCCGCCTCGAGCACGGGCAGCTCCGCCGCCTCGAGGGCCTTGCGCAGGTCCGCGACGTCGGTGGTGTCGCACCAGGCGATCAGCCGGTCCCCCTCCACCTCGACGTCATCGAGACCGTGGTCGAGACCGGCCAGCATCAGGTCGTCCTCGGACACCCCGTCGGCCTCCACAACCACCTGGCCGCGACGTGAGAACTGGAACGCGACCGAACCCGGCTCCGCGAGGCTGCCCCCCACCTTGGTGAAGATCTGGCGGACGTCCGAGGCGGTGCGGTTGCGGTTGTCGGTCAGGCACTCCACCAGGACGGCGACGCCACTCGGTCCGTACCCCTCGTACTGGACCGACTCGTAGGTCGTCGCCCCGTCGAGATCGCCGGCACCACGCTTGCAGGCGCGTTCGATGTTGTCCTTGGGGACCGACGCGTCCTTCGCCTTCTGCACGGCCAGGGCCAGCGACGGGCTCATGGCGGGGTCGGAGGTCCCGGCCTGGCGGGCCGACGTCTCGATCGCGCGGATCAGCTTGGCGAACTGCTTGCCGCGCTTGGCGTCGTTCGCCGCCTTCTTGTGCTTGATCGTCGACCACTTGCTGTGACCGGACATGGCGGACCCTCCACGGTCGTGCTGGGGCCCCGCGCTGGTGGACCCTGTCGGCCCACCAGCCTACAGCCCACCCGCCGGGTCACGGTCGGAGCGCAGCGAACCCCCGCTGCACCCGCGCCGCCAGCGCTGCCCGCGCCTCCGCCGGCAGGAACACCGCGGCCGCGGCGGTCAGCGCGAGTGCCTCCAGGTCGTCGAGGTCGAGGTCGAACGCCCGCGCCACCGCGGTCAGCTCGCTGGTGGTGGTCACCCCGCTCATCAACCGGTTGTCGGTGTTCACCGTCACCCGGAACCCCAGCTCGCGCAGCCGGGCGAGCGGGTGGGCCGTGACGGTCGGCGCCACACCGGTGTGCACGTTGGAGGTCGGGCACACCTCCAGCGGGACCTCCCCGTCGAGCACCCGCCGCGCCACGGGTCCGGGGGTCCCGTCCGCGGCCACGTCCTCGATCACCCGCACCCCGTGCCCGAGCCGCTCGGCCCCGTGGTCCAGGGCGTCGGCGATCGACGCCGGTCCGTCGGCCTCCCCGGCGTGGAGGGTGAGGCGCAGGCCCGCGTCCGCCGCCCGCTGGAGGGCCCGGGCGTGCCGGGCCGCCGGGAACCCGGCCTCGGGTCCGGCGAGGTCGACGCCCACCACCAGCGAGCCGGCGTCACGCGACCGGATCGCCGCCTCGACGGCCTCCTCGACGCGGTCGAGCTGGCGCATCCCGCACACCAGCAGCCGCACCGAGATGTCCCGTCCCCGCGCCGCGCGGCGCGCACCGGCGTCCATCGCCGCCAGCACCTCGTCGCAGGTCAGACCCCGCTGGGTGCTGAGCTCGGGGGCGTACCGGACCTCCGCGTGCACCACCCCGTCGGCCGCGAGGTCCTCCACGCACTCGGCGGTGACCCGCTCGATCGCCTCGGGTGTCTGGAGCACCGCGACGGTGTGCTCGAAGGCGGCGAGGTAGGTGACGAGGTCGCTGCCCTCGCCGCCCTGGAGGAACCACGCCGCGAGGTCGTCCACGTCGCTCGTCGGCAGCCGGTGACCGGCCTCCCGGGCCAGCTCGACGATCGTCGCGGGGCGCAGCCCACCGTCGAGGTGGTCGTGGAGCAGCACCTTGGGGCTGCGCCGGATCGTCTCCTCGTCGAGCACACGCACCTCCTGACGGGTTGGGGCGGCCGGGACGCGCTGTCGGTGCGGTACCGGGCCGTGCCGGCGGCACCGGTGGTGCCGGCCCCGCCGCCTGCCGGCGGGCGCCGATCCTGGCCAGGGTAGTGCTCGATCGGTCGTCCACAGCCGCGTCCTGACCGCCGTCAGGCGTCGCCGCGGGCCGCGCGGACCATCGCGACGAACGTGGCGTGCAGCCGGTCGTCGCCGGTCACCTCCGGGTGGAAGGCGGCCGCGAGCAGGTGGCCCTGTCGGACGACCACCGGGAAGCCGTCCACCTCGGCGAGCACCTCGACCGCGTCGTCGTCGAGGACCTTCTCGACCCGGGGCGCCCGGATGAACGCGACGTCCACCGGCCCACCGTCGATCCCGGCCACCTCGATGCGCGTGTCGAAGGAGTCGAGCTGGCGGCCGTAGGCGTTCCGGCGGGTGCGCACCGCGAGCCCGCCGATCAGCGGCTGCGGGCGGTCCTGGTCGAGCTCGTCGGACAGCAGGATCATCCCGGCGCACGTCCCGAAGGTCGGCAGCCCCGCCGCGATCCGTGCGCGGATCGGTGCCAGCAGCTCGAAGCGCTCGAGCAGGCGACCGATCGTCGTGGACTCCCCGCCCGGCACGACCAACCCGTCGAGGGCGGCGAGGTCGTCCGCGGTGCGCACCTCGACGGCCCGTGCACCGCTGCGACGCAGGGCCCGGAGGTGCTCGAGCACGTCACCCTGCAGGGCGAGCACGCCGACGACGGGCGCGTCGGGCGGGAGGTCGGGCTCCGGGTCGCGCCCGGTCAACCGCTCCCCCGGCGTCCAGGACGGCCGGGTCACCACCCGCGGTCGGCGTACTTCTGCTCGGGCGGGAGGGTGTCGATCTCGATGCCGACCATCGCCTCCCCGAGCCCGCGGGACACCTTCGCGATCACCTGCGGGTCCTGGAAGTGGGTGGTGGCCTCCACGATCGCGCGGGCGCGCTGCTCGGGGTTGCCGGACTTGAAGATGCCCGACCCGACGAACACCCCGTCCGCACCCAGCTGCATCATCATCGCGGCGTCGGCGGGGGTGGCGATCCCGCCGGCGGTGAACAGGACCACCGGCAGCCGGCCGGTCTCGGCGACCTCGCGGACCAGCTCGACGGGGGCCTGCAGCAGCTTCGCGGCGTTGAACAGCTCCGCCTCGTCCATCGACGCGAGCCGGCGGATCTCCCCGGTGATCTGCCGCATGTGGCGGGTCGCCTCGACGACGTTGCCGGTCCCGGCCTCGCCCTTGGAGCGGATCATCGCCGCGCCCTCGCCGAGACGACGCAGCGCCTCCCCGAGGTTCGTGGCGCCGCACACGAAGGGCACGTCGAACCGCCACTTGTCGATGTGGTGGGTCTCGTCGGCGGGGGTGAGCACCTCGGACTCGTCGATGTAGTCGACCCCGAGGGTCTGGATCACCTGCGCCTCGACGAAGTGGCCGATCCGCACCTTGGCCATCACCGGGATCGACACCGCCTCGATGATCGCGTCGATCATGTCCGGGTCGCTCATCCGGGCGACGCCACCGTCACGCCGGATGTCGGCCGGGACGCGCTCGAGCGCCATGACGGCGACGGCCCCCGCTTCCTCGGCGATGCGCGCCTGCTCGGGCGTGACCACGTCCATGATCACGCCGCCCTTGAGCATGTCGGCGAGTCCGCGCTTCACCCGGGTCGTGCCGGTGTGCTGCTGGCCCGTGGCAGGTGTCTGCTCCGTCAACGTCGAGCCTCCGAGGAAGTGTTCGGGGACGGGTCCACACACCCCGGGACGCCCGGGTCGGACCGCTACAGCCAGCGTACTCCGTCGGCTCGGCAGCAGTGGGTCCCGACAACGCGCTCGTGCCTGGACCGCGCGCGTCAGCCGCCGATCGGCCGCGGCAGGTTGCTGGCGTCGGGCAGATGCAGCCAGGTCGGGCCGGGCTTCAGCGGGAAGGGCTCGCCGTCGGGCGTGAGGATCTCGATCGGGTCGGCCGCGGTCGGCTTGCGCCAGCGGGCCTCGTACCGCTTGCCGTCCCGGAGCACGATCGCGCGCTCGCCGTCGGTGGTCGCGTCGGTCTCGGGGCACCGCGCGCCGTAGCAGTTCGGCTGGCCGAGGTAGTGCCGTGCGCCGAGCACCACCACGTTCGCGGCACCGATCGCGTCCTCGCCCGCGACCGCGAAGTACTGGCCGTTCTGGTAGCGGCGGTAGACGCCGTCGTCCGGGTCGTACTCCCAGCCGGTGCGGTAGTTCGACGACACGGAGAACTCGATCCACGCCCCCGGGTCCTCGCACGCCCCGTCGTCCGCCGGGCACACGTCCTCACCGGGCGGTGGCTCCTCGTCGAACACCCAACCGACATCGTCGAGGATCTCGGGGTCCTGGTTCATCACGTGCGCCATCGCGTCGGGCAACCGGTTGTGCAGGTTGTGGGGGGCTCGAGCACGGCTGGAGCGGAAGAACCCCGGCCCACCCTCGGCGATGGGGATCGTGCGGGTGTTGCCGAGCAGCCCCCGGACCTCGGCGCGCGCTCCCGAGTAGATGAACGCGGACCGGCCGTACCCCGCCACCAGCTGGGCGTCCACCGGGCGGGCCGACCGGGTCGGGCCGACCTCCCCGGGGATGTCGCTGTGGTAGATCGCGAGGAAGCGGGTGATGCCGGCCTCCACACGCTCCTCGATCACGACGTCGGCCCGTTCGAGGCCGATCTGCGGGCGCGCCTGCGGTGCGTTGTCGATCTTCACGATCAGCAGCGGCCGCTCCAGGACCTCCTCGTCGACCACCGCGCCGGTGAGGAAGGACGTCGGCTCCGGCTCCGGTTCCGGCTCGGGCTCCGGTTCCGGCTCCGGCTCGGGCGCCGGCTCGGGCTCGGGCGCCGGTTCCGGCTCGGCGACCGGTTCGGGTTCCGGCTCCTCGTCGCTGGCGCAGGCCGCGAGCACCAGGCTCACCGCCACCAGGGATGCGAGGACCGTCAGCAGCCGGGACCGGCCTCGCGGGCCGCGCGGATCGTGTCGCACCAGGGTCTCCTCGTCGTCACCACACCGCCGGGGTCGCGGCGCCAGCGACCGGCCTCCCGCCACCCGGACGGAACCCGGCACCGGCGCACCGCGGCCGCCGTCCGACGGCGGCCGCGG
>SKNO01000044.1 GCA_007120465.1 Nitriliruptoraceae bacterium | reverse complement strand
TGGCCCGTTACGAGCCCCGTGAGCCGGCCCGTACCGGGGAGACCAAGGACGTGGGGGTACGCACCGAGCAGCTGCACTTCTTCGACATCGAGACCGGCCAGGCCCTGCGCTGACTCCCACGAGACGACGCGCCCGGGTGCGGACCGACGACCCAGGAGGATCGACCCACAGACGCCGACGACTTCGACAGACCCCGAGCGGCACCCCGTGACGGGCGTGCACGCTCGGCGTAGGACGAGTGAACGACGGTCGAGCCCGACCGCGATGCCCGACCGCGATGCACGACCGCGATGCACGACCGCGATGAAGGAGTGGAACGTGAGAACGACACGCACACGCTGGTGGCGGGTGCTCGCCGCCATGACCGCACTGGCCATGTTCGCCGCCGCCTGTGGCGAACCCGAGGAGGTTCCGCCGGACGAGGACGTCCCCGTCGACGAGGATCTCGAGGGCGCGGAGGACGTCGATGTCGGCGGTGAGGAGGGCACCCTGTCGATCCTGCACGCCATGACCGGTGACACCGACGTGGCCGGCCTGGTGGCCGCCTTCGACCGGTTCAGCCAGGAGACGGGGATCGAGATCCAGGAGACCGGGACCGGTGACTTCGAGCAGCTCGCCGTGGCCCGCGTCCAGGGTGGCGCGCCGCCGGACATCCTGCTGCACCCGCAGCCGGGGCTGATGCGCGACCTGATCGACCAGGGTCTCGCCTTCCCCCAGGATGACGTCCTCGACCTCGACCAGCTCCGTGCGGACATGGTCGACGGTCTCGTGGACCTCGGCATCTGGAACGACGAGTTCTACGGCCTGATGCTGCGGCTGAGCCTGAAGTCCCTCGTGTGGTACGTCCCGGACGTGTTCGACGAGTTCGGGTACGACATCCCCCAGACGTGGGAAGAGATGATGGACCTCAGCGAGCAGATGATCGCTGACGGCAACACCCCGTGGTGCATCGGTGTCGAGTCCGCGGACGCGACCGGCTGGGTCGCGACCGACTGGATCGAGGACATCATGCTCCGCCTGCACGGCGGTGCGGCCTACGACGACTGGATCGCGAACGACCTGCCTTTCGACTCCCCGGAGGTGCGCCAGGCGATCGAGGACTACATGGACCCGATCTGGTTCGGGGATGACATGGTCTTCGGTGGTCCGCCGAACATCCTGCAGACCTCGTTCGGCGACGCCGTGCTGGGCCTGTTCGAGGACAACTGCATGATGCACCGTCAGGCGAGCTTCATCGCCGGCTTCATGCCTGAAGGCACCGTGATCGGTGAGGACGTCGACTTCTTCTACCTGCCGGAGATCGAGGCCTCGGGCCAGGGTGCACCGGTGCTGATCGCCGGTGACCTGGCGGTGGCGTACACCGACAACCCGAGCGTCGCCGAGTTCTTCGAGTACTTCTCGACGCCGGAGTCCGGCGAGCCGTGGGGCGCCGAGGGTGCCTGGCTGTCGCCCTTCCAGGACTTCGACACCTCCGCGTACGCCGACGAGTCTCTCGCCGCACAGGGTGAGATCGTCGCGAACGCCGACTTCGCGCGGTTCGACGCCTCCGACATGATGCCGGGTGCTGTCGGCGCCGGGTCGTTCTGGACGGAGATGGTCAACTACATCAGCCGCGGTGGCGAGGATCTCGACACCGCACTCCGCAACATCGACGAGTCGTGGCCGAGCTGACCTGCTAGACCATGACCTGACGTCGCCAGGCGGTGGTGGGCCCCCGGTTCGGGGGCCCACCACCCACGGCAGAGAGGGAGGGACGTCTTGGGAAACCTCGCATCCGGCCTTGGGGCGATCGCGCTGGGCGTCGGCGGGATCGTGGTGCTGTTCTGGGTCCTGAACACGCTCGTCGAGCGGCTGCCGAAACGTCTGGAGGAGCTGTTCCGGCCCTACGTGTTCATCGGTCCGGCGCTGATCGTCGTCGGCGTGTTCCTGATGTACCCGTCGGTGATCACGTTCATCGACAGCTTCAGGACCCGCATCGGGACGGCGGACGAGCACTGGACCCTCGCCAACTACGACTACCTGCTCACCAACACCGCGCTGCGTGACGCGTTCTTCAACAACCTGCTGTGGATCGTCTTCGTGCCGACCCTCGCGGTCGCCGTGGGGCTCCTGGTCGCGGTGCTGGCCGACCGATTGAGTGCCACGTGGGAGAAGGTCTCCAAGTCGATGATCTTCATGCCCATGGCGATCAGCTTCGTCGGGGCGTCGACGATCTGGCTGTTCATCTACACCTGGCGGGTCCCGGGGCAGCCGCAGATCGGCATGATCGCGGCGATCGCGCAGGCGCTCGGCAACCCGATGGACACGCCGATCCTGCAGAACCAGACCCTGCGACTGAACACCTTCGCGCTGATGGTGGTGATGATCTGGTTGCAGGCCGGGTTCGCGATGGTGCTGCTCTCCGCCGCGATCAAGAACGTGCCGGAGGACACGATCGAGGCCGCCCGGATCGACGGAGCGACCGAGATCCAGATCTTCTGGCGGGTCACCGTCCCGCAGATCCGGTCCACGATCGTCGTCGTGACCACCACGATCCTGATCCTGGTGCTGAAGATCTTCGACATCCCGCGGGTGATGACCAACGGGAACTTCAACACCGATGTGATCGCCAACGTCTACTTCGACCAGTTCTTCACGTACCGCGACCAGGGCCGCGCATCGGTCGTGGTCGTCGCGCTGATGGTGCTGACGTTGCCGTTCATGTACATCAACATCCGCCGGTTCCGTGAGCAGGAGGCCCTGCGATGACCGCCGCCACACCGACCCCGGCGTCGGACACCGCCGTCAGCGACGAAGCCGTGGGAGGCACCGAGCCGAAGCTCGCGCCCCCCAAGGAGTCCACGCGCGCCACCTGGCCGGTCCGGCTCGGGCTGTTCATCGTCATCGCGATCTGGACGATCCCCACGGTGGGGCTGCTGGTCGCCTCCTTCCGCGATCGCGATCTCACCCGCACCAGCGGCTGGTGGACGATCTTCACCGGCGAGGGCTTCAACGTCACCCTGGACAACTACCGGCAGGTGCTCGACGTCGGGATGGGCGAGGCGTTCATCAACTCGCTGACCGTGGCGGTCCCCGCGACGGTGATCCCGATCCTGGCCGCAGCCTTCGCGGCGTACGCGTTCTCGTGGATGGAGTTCCCCGGGCGTGAGTGGCTGTTCGTGCTGTTCGTCGGCCTGCTGGTCGTTCCGCTGCAGGTGGCCTTCATCCCGATCACCCGGTTGTACGTCAACCTGGGGATCACCAGCGACTTCGTGAAGGTGTGGCTCGCCCATGCGGGCTTCGGGATGCCGCTCGCGGTGTACATCCTCCGCAACTACATCGGCTCACTGCCACGGGAGGTGATCGAGTCCGCGAAGGTCGATGGCGCGAGCCACTTCGAGACCTTCTGGCGGCTGATCATCCCCCTGTCGGTGCCCGCACTGGCCGCCTTCGCGATCTTCCAGTTCCTGTGGACCTGGAACGACTACCTCGTCGCCCTGGTGTTCATGGTGCGCAACTCCGTGGTCACGATCGAGCTGGCCGAACTGGTCGGGTCACGCGGACAGGACTGGCACCTGCTGACCTCCGGTGCCTTCATCAGCATCGTCGTCCCGCTGTTCGTGTTCTTCGCGCTGCAGCGGTTCTTCGTCCGTGGTCTGACGGCGGGATCCGTCAAGGGATGAGCCAGACGCCGTCGCGGCCGCGCCGACGGCGCGGCCGCGACGTGCACCTCGTCGTGGGTCCCGGCGGCCGGGAGGGTGGTGCGTGCGCTTCCAGCTGACCACCCGGACCGGGCACCCCGACTTCCTCGACCTGCCGTGGAACGAGCCCCTCGCGGACTGGGAACACGAGCGGCTGATCGAGATGCCCATGGGTATCCACCGCCACGTGGTCCGCACCGTGCGCTACGACCACCGCCTCTACCACCTGAAGGAGATGCCGCGCCGCTACGCCCTGCGGGAGTGGCGCTTCCTGCGCTACCTCGCCGAGGAGGAGGTGCCGTGCGTCCGCGTGGTCGGCGTGGTCAGCCGACGCGAGACACCCGACGGTGAACCACTCGAGGCCGCGCTGATCACCGAACACCTCGAGTACTCCGTGCCCTACCGGCTGCTGTTCCTGCGTCAGGAGCACCGGACGCTGCGCGAACCGATGCTCGACGCCCTGGTCCACCTGCTGGTGCGCCTGCACCTCAACGGGTTCCTGTGGGGCGACTGCTCGCTGTCCAACACCCTGTTCCGTCGCGACGCCGGCGCGCTGGCGGCCTACCTCGTCGACGCCGAGACCGGCGAGCTCCACGAGGAGCTCTCGCGCGGCCAGCGGCAGATGGACGTCGACCTCGCGATGGAGAAGTCCGCCGGGGAGCTGCTCGACCTGCAGGCCGCCGGCGTCCTCTCGCCCGAGGTGGACCCCGTCGAGCTCACCGAGGAGCTCCAGACCCGCTACGAGCGGCTGTGGGCGGAGCTCACCACCGACGAGGTCTTCGCCGACGACGAGCGCTACCGCATCCACGAGCGGCTCCGCCGGATCAACGAGCTCGGCTACGACGTCGAGGAGCTCGAGCTGGTGCAGGACGAGCCGGGTCTGACCCGGATGAAGCTCAAGACCCACGTGCTGGAGCCGGGCCGTTACCGCCGCATCCTGCGGCAGCTGACGGGGCTGGACGTCCAGGACAACCAGGCACGCCGCCTGCTCAACGACATCCACAACTTCGGCGCCTGGCTGCAGCAGGCGGAGGGGCGGGCGCTCCCGGAGTCGGTGATCGCGCACCGCTGGCTGGAACGCTCCTTCGAACCGACCCTGGAGATCGTCCCGGAGGAGCTGCGGGGCCGGCGCGAGCCTGCCGAGGTGTTCCACGAGGTGCTCGAGCACTGGCATCGCTGGTCCGCGGAAGAAGGGTCCGACCTGGACCTGTTCGCTGCGGCGCGCCGGTACGCCGACGAGGTCCTCACGGTGCTGCCCGACGAGCGGGTCGTGGCGCCGACCGAGGCGGAGGAGGGCGACGAGGACCTCGCCGGTTACCTCCCCGACCACCTCGCGGACACCGACCGGATCCGCGCGATCCAGGTGGCCGAGGACGCGCACCGGGACGGGTAGCCCCGGCCCGCCGTCGCAGCGACATCGAGGTGTCCCGCATCCGCGCCGGGTGCGGCCGGATGGTCTAGCGTGCGCGCATCGTCACGTCAGGGGAACCGATGTCAGAGCAGGGTGCAGGCGGCCCACCGCCAGGGTGGTACGACGATCCCGAGCGGCCGGGCCACCGCCGCTGGTGGGACGGCACGGCGTGGACCGATCGCTCCGAGCCGATCGCTCCGGCGTCAGGGCCACCACCGGCGCCCTCGGGGCCGCCACCAGGCGCCGGCCAGCCACCCGGCACGGGGCAGCCGACCTTCGCCACGGCCGGTGCGGGCAGCGCGGCCCCGAGCATCGACACCTGGCTGTGGCAGTCGATCGTCGCCACGCTGCTGTGCTGTCTGCCGCTGGGCATCGTCGCCATCGTGTTCTCCTCGCAGGCGCAGACCGAGATCAACAACGGCAACTACGGGGCGGCGCGCGACAAGGCCGGCACGGCCAAGACGTTCACGCTGATCTCGGCGGCGTTGGGGGTGCTGTTCTGGGTCGGCTGGATCGTGCTGTTCACGGCCGGGATGGCCCCGCTGTTCTTCATGTGAGGCGTCATGCTCGTCACCCTGCACCGGACCCGCGCCGCGCTCCCCGCCTGGGTGGCGCCGGTGGTCGTCGGCGCGGGGGCGCTCGCGGTCGCGGGCACGGTCGGGCTGATGGACCCGGAGCTGCGGGGTCACCTGTCCCCCGGCTGCCCCTTCCGGACGGTCACCGGGCTGGACTGCCCGGGGTGCGGCGGCACCCGCGCCCTGTACGCGCTGACCCAGGGTGACCTGAGCCTCGCGTTGCAACACAACGTGCTGACGGTCGTGGCGCTGCCGCTCCTGGCGCTGGCGTGGCTCGGGTGGCTGCGCTTCCGCCTGGGGCGGCGCCCGACCCCGGTGGCCCTGTCCCCGGCGGCCGGGTACGCGATCGCGGCCACCTTCGTGGCGTTCTGGGTGCTGCGCAACCTGCCGTGGATGCCCTTCGCCTGGCTGGGATCGACCGCCGGCTGACGCGGGTGTCGGCCCGGGGTCACCGCGGGTGCCGGTCGACGCGGTCGTGAGCGCTGGTGCGTGCCGCGGCGTCGGTAGGCTGGGTCCATGAGCGACTCCACCGCTGACCGCCACATCCTCGTCGCCGTCGCGTGGCCCTACGCGAACGGGCTGTCGCACCTCGGGCACATCGCCGGGTGCTACCTGCCGGCGGACATCTTCGCCCGCTACCACCGCATCGCGGGCAACCGGGTGCTGATGGTGTCGGGGACCGACGCGCACGGCACGCCGATCACGGTCAAGGCCGACCAGGAGGGGGTCAGCCCCGCCGAGATCGTCGAGCGCTACAACCCGCGCTTCCACGAGCAGTGGGACCGGTTGGGGGTGAGCTTCGACCTGTTCACCACCACGATGACCGACAACCACCGCGAGGTGGTGTGGGACCTGTTCCGCACGCTGCACGCCAACGGCTACATCGACACCCGCAAGACCGAGCAGTTCTTCGACCCCGAGGCCGGCCGGTTCCTCCCCGACCGCTACGTCGAGGGGACCTGCCCGAGCTGCGGCTACGAGCAGGCGCGCGGCGACCAGTGTGAGAGCTGCGGACGCACCCTCGACCCCGTCGACCTGATCGAGCCGCGGTCCAAGCTCACCGGCGTGACCCCCGAGCCGCGCGAGACCGAGCACTACTTCCTGCTGCTGCCGCGGCTGCAGGAGCAGCTGCTCACCTGGCTGGAGACCCGCGAGGGCTGGCGGCCCCACGTGATCAACTGGGCGAAGGGCTTCGTCAAGGACGGCCTGATCGAGACCGCGGTGACCCGCGACCTAGCGTGGGGCGTGCCGATCCCGCCGGAGCTGGACATCTCGACCGAGGCGTCCCAGAAGCGCATCTACGTGTGGTTCGAGGCGGTGACCGGCTACCTGTCGGCGTCGAAGGAGTGGGCGCAGCGCCAGGGCGACCCTGACGCCTGGCGGGCCTGGTGGGAGGATCCGTCCGCCGAGAGCCACTACTTCATCGGCAAGGACAACATCCCCTTCCACGCCGTGTTCTGGCCGAGCTACCTGCTCGGCTACTCGGACGGTGCGGACCGGCCGCTCAACCTGCCGACCAACGTGCCCGCCAACCAGTACGTCACCTTCCGCGGTGACAAGGCGTCGAAGTCGCGTGGGGTCGGCCGGTCGCTGCTGGACTACCTCGACGTCTTCCCGGCCGACGAGTTGCGCTACGCCCTGTCGACGATCCTGCCGGAGTACGCCGACACCGACCTGGCCGAGGACGAGCTGGTCCGCCGCATCAACGACGAGCTGGTCGCCGCCTGGGGCAACCTGGTCAACCGGGTGCTGGCGATGACCCGCAAGAACCTCGACGGTGTGGTGCCTGATCCGGGTGCGCTGGACGAGCGCGACCACGCGCTGTTGGCCACGATCGACCAGGTGCTCGCGGAGGAGCAGGATCTGCTCGAGCGCGTGGAGCTGCGCCAGGCGCTCAGGCGCGCGCTGCACGGTGCCCAGGAGACCAACGCTTACCTGAACGCCCTCGAACCCTGGAAGACCGTGAAGACCGACCTCGCCCGCACCGCGACCACCCTGTGGGCCGCGCTGCAGGCGATCAACGGGCTGAAGCTGGCCTTCGCGCCGTTCGTGCCCTTCGCCTCGGCGACGCTCGACACCTGGGTCGGCGGCGACGGCGAGCTGAACGGCCGCGGATGGCGGCGCGAGGAGCTCGCGACCGGCACCGTGCTCGGTGAGCCGCACCCGCTGTTCCGCAAGGTCGAGCTCCCCGAGTAGCTCGCGGCCCCGGCCCCGCCGATCGCGCGGGTCAGCGGGTCGTGACCTGCCACGCGTCCGCGACGATGCGATCGAGGTCGGGGAACCGCGGTTCCCACCCGAGCAGCTGCCGCGCCCGGTCGGAGGACGCGACCAACGTCGCGGGATCGCCCGGACGACGCGCTGCCTCGGCGGCCGGGATCGGGTGGCCGGTGACGCGCCGAGCGGCCTCGATCACCTCGCGGACGCTGAAGCCGGTGCCGTTGCCGAGGTTGCACGTGAGCGTGCCGTGGACGTCGAGCCGCTCCAGCGCACGGACGTGGGCATCGGCGAGGTCGGTGACGTGGACGTAGTCGCGCACCGCGGTGCCGTCGGGGGTCGGGTAGTCGGTGCCGAAGATCGAGATGTCCTCCCGCTGGCCGTGCGCGACCTGGAGGACCAGGGGGATCAGGTGGGTCTCCGGATCGTGTCGCTCGGCGCGCACGCCGTCGGCGCCCGCGGCGTTGAAGTAGCGCAGGGCCGCCGTCCGCAGCCCGTGGATGCTGTGGTGCCAGGCGAGCATCCGCTCGACGAGCAGCTTGGACTCGCCGTAGGCGTTGGTCGGTTCGAGGGCGTCGTCCTCACGGATCGGGACGCGTTCCGGTTCGCCGTACACGGCGGCGGTCGAGGACAGCACGAAGCGCTCGACCCCGTGGCGGAGCAACGTGGACAGCAGGGTGGCGGTGCCCGCCGTGTTCCGCTGGAAGAACCGTTCGGGAGCCCGCATCGACTCGCCGGCCTCGATCAGCGCGGCGAAGTGCACGCAGGCGTCGAAGCGACCGTCGGCGACCACCGGTTCGATCGCGTCCGGGAGGGTGACGTCCACCTGGACGAGGCGCGCGCCGTCGGGGACCGCGTCCCGGTGGCCGGTGCTCAGGTCGTCGGCGACCGTGACCTCGTGTCCGGCGGCGAGCAGCGCCGCTGCGGTGGTGGAGCCGATGTAGCCGGCTCCGCCGGTGACCAGCACCCGCATCAGGAGCCCCTCCGTCGGTCGCTCTGGCTGCGGCCGCCGGTCCACGGGGTCGGGCGGCGCGCGTGACGCGCCCTCGGCAGGATTCGAACCTGCGACACGCGGTTTAGGAAACCGCTGCTCTATCCCCTGAGCTACGAGGGCGGGGCCTCCGCGGGAAGCTCCGCGTGAGGTACCGCGCGTCATGGAACGCGTTCCATCCACGCACGACACGGTGCGGGGCAGGCTACCGCCGGTCGCGAAGGGGTTGCCGGTCGGTCGCGGGGCGACGGCGTCGGATCCCGCTCGATGTCGACGACCTGACGAGCCGAACGGCGGCGGCTGGTGGGGCGAGGCGATGTCGGGACGGCGCGAGGGCGGGCTGTCACCTTGGCCGCCAGGCGGCGACGATGTCAGCCGCCTCGAAGGTCGCGTCGGGACCAGACCCTTCGGCGGCGCCGGCCGGGCAGACCGCCAGCAGCCGGGCGTGAGCCGCGTCTGGCACGGTCGCACGTCCTTCGGCGAGGGCGGCGATCTCAGCGGCAGTGACCGGCTGGTTCGGTCGCCACTTGATGGTTCCGAGCCAGGCGATGGTGCCGCCGTGGGTGGTGGCGGCGATGTCGTACTCGTGGTGGCCGGTGCGGTCCCACCATGCGCCGACCCGCTCGAGGGCGGCGAACCGATCGTCGAAGCGGGCCGCGCGGGACACCGCCTCGTGCACGATGGGTTCGATGGTCTTGCCGCGCCACGAGGAGTAGTCGCGGTCGTAGTGGCCGACGGCGATGTCGTCACGGCCGCGGGCGATGTCGGCGAGGTTCGGGCGGCAGTAGCGGAACCAGAACCGCAGGTACGGATCGACGATCCGGTAGCGGCGGGTCCTCGTCTTGCGGGGATCGGTGCCGACGGGAACGTCGATCGCGACGACCCTCTTCATGTCGAGGAGCGGCTTGAGTGCCCGGGTGACCGCGGTCTTGGCGGCGTCGCCTCCTCCGAGGTTGCCGACGGCGCTGGAGAACGTCGGGTGGCCGACCTCGACGGCACCGATCGCTTCGAGAACCGTGCGTGCCTGCTCCGCGTCACGGAACTCTGCGTCGAGCATCCGCTGTCCGGTGATGGACAGCGGCGAGTGGTCGTCGGCGAGTTGGGCGACGACGAAGCTGCGCGCGTTCGGGTGCCGGCGCGCTTCGACGAGCAGTCGTGGGTAGCCGCCGGTGGTCAGGTAGACGTCGAGGATGTCGACGGGGTCGCGGGCACCGAGCGCTTCCGCGGTCTCGGCGGGGTTGAGGGCGGCCACGACCAGCTCGTGGGCGCGGCCGAACAGGGGCCGGTCGTGCTCGGTGAGCCGCTCCATCATCGTCAGGTCGGACCCGACGAGGATGAGGAGGACGGGGAGGTGCTCGAGCGTGCCGTCCCACGCGTGCTGCAGGACCGCCTCGAGGGAGTCGTCGGTCTCGGTGGCCCACGGGAACTCGTCGAGCACGACGATGGCGGGCTCGCCGTCGAGCGCGATCGGCAGGCGTGCGAACAGGTCGGTCCAGCTGGTGGCAGGTGCTGCGAACGCGACCTCCACAGCCGGCAGGGGACGACGGGAGGTGTGTAGGTCGGACATGGCCCGCTCGAGTTGCATCGCCGGGACCTCGTTCTTGACCGCGGTGGTGTACAGGTACGGCACGCCTGCCTGTTCCACCATCTCGGTCAGCAGGCGGGACTTGCCCACCTGGCGGCGCCCACGGATGGCGAGCATCCGTCCGGTGCCGCTGGCGCGCACATGTCGGAGTTCGCCGTGCAGCCGCTGCAACTCCCGCGTGCGACCCCAGAACTCCATCCGTGACCTCCACGAAGGTAACATACTCATTGGTATGTTACAGTTCTGACTGTTGCCTGGGAGGGGGAGGCGCCGCACGCGGGACCGGGCGGGCGGACCCGTGCGGTGCCAGGGTGCTGTCGCCACGGCTCGGGACCCCGGGCGGGTCGAGCGGCACGGGCCATCGGCGCGGGAGTGCTTGACCCTGACACGATGTGATGTGGTGGACTGATGGGCATGTTGAGCATCGGAGACCTGGCCCGGCACACGAACGTCTCGGTGCGCATGCTCCGCCACTACGACGCACTGGGCCTCGTGACGCCCGTCCGGGTGGATGAGCGGACCGGCTACCGGTGGTACACGGCGTCGCAGATCGGGCGGGTCAACGCCCTGATCGCCCTGAAGGAGCTCGGCTTCACCCTCGAGCAGTGCCGGGAGATCCTCGACGAACGGATCTCGATCGCGGAGCTGCGGGATCTGCTGCGGTTCCGGCAGGCCGAAGTGACCCAGCGGATCGAAGCCGACACCGAGCGGCTCGCGGAGGTGGGCAGGCGCCTGACATCGATCGAGCGCGGACTGACCATGACGAACCAGACCCTGGAGATCAAGCCGCTGCCGGCCCTGCGCCTCGCCCAGGTCAGCGCCGAGGTGAACGACACGACGGAGATCGCGGCCGCGGTCGGTCCCCTGTTCGAGACACTGCGGGAGCGGTTGACCGCGGCGGGAAGACGGGTCGAGGGTCGCGGGATCCGCACCTACCACGGCCACCCCGACGGCTCGAGGATCGATGTCGCCGCGGGGGTGCCCATCGATGACGAGGTGGGACCGATCGACGGCGTGGAGATCGTCGACCTCCCAGCGGTCGACATGGCCGCCACGGTGGTCCACCGTGGACCGGCGGCGGGCATCGCCGACGCGTGGCTCACCTTCGACGTGGCCACCGACGAGCACGGTCTCATCCCCTTCGGGGTGCACCGACAGATCTACCTCGACGCGCCCGACGGCGCTGCGGAGTGGGTGGTCGAGTTGCAGGCTCCCGTCCGGCCGAGCGACGAGCCCTGCCCCGATCCGGACAGCGGTACCTGAGGGCTCCACCGTCACGCTCGCTGCCGTCGGCGAGTGGCGTGGGTCGTTGCGGCGGCTGTCGTCGGCCCCTACGGTCCGGCGTCGCCGCGCAGGGGCTTGCGCGGCGTCGTCATGTGACCCTCGACCGTCGGCACGAGCTGCGGTTGACGGGGTCGTCCACGCACAAGGGGCATCAACCATGAACCGTTCCGCCGCCGCGCGCCTGCGCGCGGTCACCATCCCGCTGGCCATCGGCGTGTTGCTCGCCGGTGTGCTCGTCGCTCTTGCGACGCCGGCGCAGGCCTCGACGATCGTCGTCGACACCTTCGATGACACCTGGAGTCCGCCCGACCCGGACAACTGCAACGGCGGGGCCGGTCCCTGCACGCTGCGGGACGCCATCGAGGCTGCGAACCACGAGACCGGCCACACCACGATCGAGCTCCCCGAGGGGACCTACACGCTGGACGCGTCGGCCGAGTACGGCGCGCTCCGCGTCCACGAGGATCTCACGATCGTCGGGCTCGGCGACGGCGCGACGATCGAGCAGCCGGCAGACACGCGGATCCTGACCGTCTGGAGCGCCGCGCTGACCATCGACAACCTCACCCTCACCGGCGGTGACGTCTCCGGTGCGGAGTACCCGGAGAACGTCGGAGGCGCGATCCTGCTCGCGTCCGTCTCGCCGAACGGCACCCCGTCGCCTCCCTCCCTCGAGGTCGTCAACAGCACCTTCGCGGGCAACACCGCCGCGTCCGGTGGGGCGATCGGAGCCGTGGAGGGCCGGCTCGACCTCGGTGCGGTGACGATCTCCGGATCGACCTTCACCGGCAACTCCGCGGTTGCGGGGAGCGCCGTGTACCTCAACGCCAACGATGCGCACGGCATCGACATCGTCAACTCGACGTTCAGCGGGAACACGGCCACCTCGCGGGAGATCCCGTGGGCAGCGATCTACGCCGGTACGTTCAACGCGGACCTCGTGATCACCAACTCCACGATCGCGGACAACGCGGGTGGAGGCGTGTTCACCGACGAGGTCACCGAGGTCACGGTCCGCAACACGATCCTCGCCGGCAACACCGGATCTGACGGCGCGACCCCAGCGAACTGCACGGGCTTCGGGATCGTCACCTCGCAGGGCCACAACGTCGTCGACGACGACACCTGCGGCTTCGCCGAGGACGGCGACCAGGCAGAGACCGACCCGCAACTGGAGCCGCTGGGTGACAACGGTGGCCCGACGGCAACCCACGCGATCGGCGAGGGATCGCCGGCGTACGAGGGGGGCGACACCGACCTGTGCCCGGCGACCGACCAGCGCGGCGAGGCCCGGAAGCTGCCGGAGACCTGCGACGTCGGGGCGTTCGAGTTCGTCCCCGTGGTGGAGGAGCCAGAGGACGAGCCGGAGGAGGAGCCCGAGGAGATCGACGAGGCCGAGCCGGCCGAGCCCGTCGAGGACGAGCCGGACTACACCGGCTGACCATCCAGCGTGCAGGTTCGGAGGAGGCCTGTGGGCCTCCCCCGAACCGGTCGCCGTGACCTGCGGATGCGCGCTCACACACCGCGGCTCGCGGGCCAACTCGGGCCGCGGCCCGCTACGCACCGCCGTCGGACCGGACCAGGCGGTACCAGGTGGGGGCGGCGCGGCGCAGCGGGGCGGGCAGCTCGCCGTCGTACGGGCGCTCCTCGGCGATCCGCCATCGAGGGAACGTGCGGCGCAGGTCCGGGTGGTCGACGCCCGGTGGGAGCGGCCCCCGACGGGCACGCGTCCAGGCCAGGAGCAGCAGCTCTGCGTCGTCGGTCGCGAGCGCGTCGATCTCCCGCCCCACCGCCCCACGTTGGTCATCGTCGAGGTGGTTGAAGCACTCGACGTCCAGCAGGAGTGAGAACCCGGTGGCCAGCCCGGCGTCCCGGAGCGCCGTGACGTCACCGCACAGGAAGTCCGCGTCCACACCAGCCTCGTCGGCGCGTCGACGTGCGGCACGGATCGCCTTCGGCACGACATCGACCCCGGTGACCTGCCAGCCGCGCCGGGCGAGCGCGATCGACCACCGGCCGGTGCCACAGCCGAGGTCGAGCGCCCGTCCGTCGGGTCCACCGCGCCGAGCCTCGACGTCGGCGACCAATCCGTCGATCTGCCCCGCCAGCGTCGGGGTGTCGGACTCCCACGGGGTGACGCCGACCCCGTACCAGAACCGGTACCAGCGGCTCATGCTGTCAGCTCCGTCGGCGCGATCCCTCAGGGCAGGGAGTGGTCTGTGCGTGAGGCGTCACGCGGTGCCGACGGCGACGTTCACCCCGGCGGTGAGCGTCGCCGGGCCAGGGCCGGCCGCGCGCTCGCGCAGCATCCGGTCCAGCACCCGTCGCACCTCGATGCGTTGCCCGTCGTCGAGGTCGGCGGTGAGTGCCCCTGGGATCGGGTTGCTGTGCATCATCCAGTCCCACAGGTGATCGCCGGAGCGGAAGTCGAGCGGTTCGACGCCCGCCGTGATCGTGATGTCGTGGAGCCTGGCGGCGGCCATCCGCTCCTGGAGGACCTCGGGGTCGGCAGCCTGGAAGGGCAGCATCGGCTCGTCGGGGGGCGGACCCGTGAACCCCGGCACCACCGCCTGGACAGCGCTGAGGAAGAAGCCGAGGAACTCCACCTCCGGTGGTGGTCGGTAGGCGACCACCAGCACCGTGCCGCCGGGCCGGGTGACCCGGACCATCTCGCGCAGCGCACGCGGCTGGTCGGGCACGAGCATCACCCCGAACTGCGATGCGGTCACGTCGAAGGTGTCGTCGTCCAATGCGAGGTCGTGGGCGTCCATCACCTCACCCTCGACGTTGGGCAGCCCCTCGTCGTTGGCGCGGGCACACAGCCGCTCGATCATGGTCGGGGAGAAGTCGACGCCCAGGACCTGCGCACCCCGCCGGGCGGCCGCGAGGGCCAGTGCCCCGCTGCCGCAGGCGACGTCGAGGAGCCGGCTGCCCGGCGCCGGCTGGATGCGGTCGAGTGCCTCCTCCGCGACCGCCCGGGACCCGCCGGGCGTGACCAGCCGGTCGTAGTCCGGGGCGATGGCGTCCCACGCCTCCGCGGTGACGACGTGCTCGAGTGCGGTCATGGTCCTACCTTCCGGTGCTGGCGGATGGATCGTGCAGGGGATCGGTGCGTGGGGGCCCGGTCAGGACGGGTCGAGGACACGCCGCAGGGTCCGCAGGAACGCCTCGGGCTGGTCGCGGGGAGGGTCGTCCGCGGCGTCCTCGATCACGTGCAGCGGCCAGCCGAACCGCTCGCTCGCCCGCTCGGCGATGCGCAGGCGGAGGGCACGGTCGTGCCGACCCCAGATGAGGGTGGTGGGGACCCGGATCCGTGACAGCGTGGCCTCGGGGATCCGCGGGATGCCCACCCGACGGAACAGGCCCCCGGCTGCCTTCGCCTCGGGGGAACGAGCGAGGGCGAGGTTGTAGGCCACGAAGGCGGTCCAGTCGCCGGCCATCTCCGTCCGCAGCGCATCGAGGTCGTACGCGCACTGGTCCATGAAACGGGTGTAGGTCGCCTCGGAGGGCCGGGCGACGAACCGGACGAACGCGGTGAGGAACCGTCGCGACGGCCGGAAGCGGGCGAGGCCGAGCGAGTCGACGAGCACGAGATGACCGAGCCGGTCCCCACGCGCCGCGGCGAACCGGGCGGCGATCGCGCCACCGAGGACGTGCCCGACGAGCACCGGCGGTGCCGCCGGTGGGGGACACGTGGCGTCGATCAGTTCGTCCAGCCAGTCGAGCGCCAGGTCCTCGTCCAAGGGGCGGCTGCCACGGTCGGACGACCCGTGGGCCGGGAGGTCGGGGGCGATCACCCGGTGCGTCGTCGTGAGCTCGGGGATGCACCAACGCCAGTTCACGGCGGACTCGCCAGGGCCGTGGAGGAGGATCAGCGGTGGTCCGTCGCCCCCCTCCAGCACGGCGGTCGAGACGCCGGCGCATCGGACCGTGCGCTCGGCCACCGGGACGCCCGACAGCAGGGCGCTGCGGGGGTCGGCTGCCGGGGGCGTGTCGAGGTGGTCGCTGCGGGACGGTCGTTGCGGCGCCACGTCTGCTCCTTCCGCGGGGACGGAGCCGACGCTACGGACGGGGTCCGCGGGCCTCTTCGCCCGGACGTGCCAACCTTGCGCGTCCGCCCGCGTGGTTCGTCCGTACCACGCCGTCCCGCAGACCCCGCCGCGAGCCTCAGACCCAACCGCGTTCGATGGCGTGCGCGACGGCGGCCGCCCGGGAGGAGACGCCGAGCTTGACGAACACGTTCTGCAGGTGGCGCCGGACCGTGTGCTCGCTGACGACGAGCTCGGCCGCGATCTCCCGGTTGGTGCGGCCCTGAGCGACGAGCGCGAGGACCTCGAGCTGCCTCGGCGTCAACCCGACGGGTGGCGGAGCGGATGTTCCGAGCAGCGAGGTGACCCGGCCGACGTCGGGAGCGGCGCCGAGCTCGTCGAACACGGCGTGGGCCGCGCGCAGTTCCAACGCCGCGGTGTCCTCGTCACCGAGGGCGCGGCACGCCAGCGCGTAGCGCACGCGAGTGCGCGCGTGCTCGTGGACGGCGTCGAGGTCGTGCCACCGCGCGCTCGCCTCCTCGAGCGGCGTGAGGGCGGCCCGCGCCTCGCCCGCGTCGAGCAGCACGGTGCCCGCCGCGTCCCGGGCCAACGCCTCGAGTAGCGGTGTGGCGTGAGCAGCGGCGATCGCGGAGAGCTCGTCCGCGGCCGTCCGTGCCGCGGCGGCGTCGCCCGCGGCGAGCAGGATCTCCACGGCGGCCGACAGCATCCGGGCACGGGTCAGAGCATCACGGCTGTCGTCCAGCACCCGTCGGATGGCGCCGACGGCAGCGTCGACCTCCCCCTGAGCCAGGCGCAGCAACGCCAGGCCCGGCTGGGGCTGCCGGCCCCAGCGTCCGGCGTCCCGGTAGGCCTGCTCGGCCTCCGCTGCGCGCCCGCGCAGCCGGTGGAGCTCGCCGAGCTGGTAGTAGGCCATGCCCACGGCCGGATGCGGCGGGTCCGACAGCTGGGCGCGGGCCCGCTCCGCCTCGTGGAGCGCGTCGGCCCAGGCCCCCTGGAGCTGCATGATCTCGGAGCGGTGGACGAGGCACTGCCCGCGGAACGGCACGAGGTCCGGCTGCGCCTCGCACCACCGGCTGAGCGCGAGGGTCCACTCGCGGGCACCCCGCAGCTCGAAGGCGTCGCGACAGGCGAGGATGACCGCGCAGTAGACCGTTCCGGCGACCACGGCGGAGACCTCGCCGGTGGTCACCGCGACCATGACCTCGTCGAGCTGGGACAGCCCCTCGGCGATCCGTCCCGTCAGGATCGTGGCCTCTGCGCTCCCGAGCCGGCTCATCGCCGTGAGGTCAGGGTCCCCGAAGCGCTCCCCGATCTCCAGCGCACGGCCGAATGCGGCAGCCGCCGCGGCCGGGTCGCCCTCGTCGAGGGCGCGCAGGCCGACCGGGACGAGCAGGTACCCGCGTTCGACCGTGTCGAGGCGGTGCTCGTCGGCGAGGCGCTGCGCGCGAGCCAGCCACCCGCCGCCGCGTGCCACCTCGGCGCGGTTGAGCAGCCCGAAGGCGGCCCAGAAGGCGGCGCGGACCGCCCCCGTGACGTCGTCGCGGGCGAGGAACCCGTGGTGCGCCCGCTCGAACGCCGAGGTGGAGGCGTCGTCCTCGCCGACGAGGTACCCCGCGGTGCCGAGCGACTCGAGGTCCTCGGGGTCGAGGGGGTGTTGGCGATCGGCGGCCTGGAACCCGGCGAACGCCTCCCGCCACCGCTGCTGCCGGTAGCGCGCTCGGGCGCTGGCGAGGGTCTCTCCTGCGGCCATGCGTCGCTCCCCCGGGCTCCCCGGGCCGGGGAGCGTCGTACGGCCCCGGCCGGACGTCAGCACGAGCGAGGGCTCCGCCACCGTGCCGGGTGCACGACGCACCGCCAGGGGCGGATCCTCGGACGCAACCCTAACGCTGGAGGTCCTGCGCGTGACGGGGGCCGTCGGCCGATCGAGCCGGCGCGGACCACGGCTGTCTGCCCCCGACCATCCTCCGACCTGCCCCCGACCGGCCTCCGACCGCGGATCGTGTGGGATCTGCGGCGATGATGCCCGGAACCCCCCACGATCGCCAGGCGGGCCCCGGACGCCACACCTGGGCGAGGTCAGCTCGTCGCTGCGACGCCGTCGGGCGGTGTGCGAGGGTCAGGTGGGGATCGGTTCGAAGCGGGCCTGGAAGAAGCGCAGCTCGTCCGGTTCGTAGGTGAAGCGCAGTCCGCCGATGCGGTCGCGCTGCTCGTGCACGGTGATGATCGACTCCGCGACGACGTCCATGTGGGCCTGGGTGTAGACCCGTCGGGGGATCGCGAGGCGCACCAGCTCGAGCTTGGGGTAGTGGTGCTCGCCGGTCTCGTGGTCCCGGCCGGCGGAGACGATCCCGCGCTCCATGCCGCGGACGCCGCCGTCGACGTACAGGGCGGCGGTGAGCGCCTGCGCCGGGAAGAGGTCCTGGGTCAGGTGGGGGAGGATCGCCCGCGCGTCGAGGAACACCCCGTGACCGCCGATCGGGCGCACCACCGGGATGCCGGCCTCGATCAGCAGGTCGCCGAGGTACTCGACCTGCCCCACCCGGGCACGGACGTGATCGTCGGTCGAGACCATCTCCCGGATCCCGGTGGCCAGGGCCTCCATGTCCCGACCCGACATGCCGCCGTAGGTCTGCAGCCCCTCGAAGGCCACCAGCAGGTTGCGCGCCCGCGTCGCCAGGTCCAGGTCGCGCAACGCCAGGAAGCCACCGATGTTGACGAGGTTGTCCTTCTTGGAGGACACCGTCGCCCCGTCGGAGTAGGAGCAGATCTCACGCAGGATCTCGGCGATGCTGCGGTCCGCGTAGCCCTCCTCCCGCTGCTGGATGTAGTAGGCGTTCTCGAGGGCTCGCGTCGCGTCCAGGATCATCAGGATGTCGTGCTGCCGGCACAGCTCGTAGGTCGCCCTGAGGTTCGCCATCGACGCCGGCTGACCGCCGGCCATGTTCACGTTGGTCTCGAAGGAGATGTAGGGGATCCGCGCCGCACCGTGCTCGTCGATCACCGCCTGGAGCTTGTCGAGGTCGAAGTTGCCCTTGAAGGGGTACAGGCTCGACGGGTCGTGCGCCTCGTCGACGATCACGTCGACGAACCGCCCGCCCGCGTACTCCTGGTGGAACCGGGTGGTGGTGAAGTACATGTTCCCAGGGATCACGTCGCCGGGTTCGATCAGGATCTGGCTCAGGATGTGCTCGGCGCCCCGGCCCTGGTGGGTGGGGACGAGCTCCTGGTAGCCGTACACCTCCTCCACCGCCTCGACCAGGCGGTAGAAGCTGCGGCTGCCTGCGTACGCCTCGTCACCGACCATCAGCGCGGCCCACTGGTGGTCGGACATCGCCGAGGTGCCCGAGTCCGTCAGCAGGTCGATGTACACGTCCTCGGAGCGCAGCAGGAACGAGTTGTAGCCGGCCTCCGCGATCGCACGTTCCCGTTCCTCCGCGGTGGTCATGCGGATCGGCTCGACCACCTTGATGCGGAACGGCTCGGCCCAGCTGCGGCGCTTCTCCATCGGTGACCTCCAGGATCGTCTCCGCGATCGTCGTCGTGGGGCGAGGGAGCGACCACGGCACCTGGACCCGAGGGAAGGGGTCCAACGGCCTCGGAGGGCAGGAGCCGACCCGCCTCCGGGCGCGCGGTCGACCGCGACCACCCTGGGGCCGACTCCCGGTGTCCTTCGGCCCGGTCGGCGGGGCCCTTCGCCGCTGTGCCGGTCGAGTCCCCCACGCCACCCTGAGGGGTGTCGGCGGGGGTCGTGCTGCGTCCCTGACGCGTGTCCGTCGGGACCCGTGACGCCGCCTGCCTGCACGGTCAGGAGCCTGCCATGGGCATCGCGATCCGTACCGAGGGTCTGACCAAGTACTACGGCAAGGCCCGCGGCATCGTCGACGTCGACCTCGAGGTGCCCGGTGGTGAGGTGTTCGGGTTCCTCGGGCCGAACGGTGCGGGCAAGACCACCACGATCCGGCTGCTCGTCGACCACATCCGGCCATCGTCGGGACGGGCCGAGGTGCTCGGTCTCGACGCCCAGCGCGAGCCGATGGCGATCCGCCGGCGCATCGGGCTGCTGCCGAGCGACATGCTGCTGTACCCGCGTCTCACGGGGCGCGAGTTCCTGGCGTACCTCGGCAACCTGCGTGGCGGGGTCGACACCGCGGAGCGCGACGCGCTGGTGGAGCGCTTCGGTGTGGAGCTCGACCGGCCGATCCGTCAGCTGTCCACGGGCAACCGCCAGAAGCTGCCGCTCGTCGCGGCGTTCATGCACCGGCCGGAGCTGCTGATCCTCGACGAGCCGACCGTCGGGGTCGACCCGCTCGTGCAGCAGGAGTTCCAGGCCCTCGTCCGCGAGGTGCGCGCCGAGGGACGAACCGTCTTCCTGTCCAGCCACACCCTCTCGGAGGTCGAGCGCGTCGCCGACCGGGTCGGCATCATCCGCGAGGGCGCGCTCGTCGTGACCGAGCGGGTCGAGGAGCTCAAGCACAAGGCGATCCGCCGGTTGGAGTTCGACTTCCCCGAGGTGGTGTCTCCGGAACCGTTCCTCGCCCTCGACGGGGTGCGGGCCGCCGAGGTGGACCGCGACGGCACGGTCCTGCGGCTCGCGATCGAGGGGCCGGTCGGCGGCGCGATCATGCTCGCGGCGCAGCACCGGCCGATCAACGTGATCAGCGAGGAGCCTGACCTCGAGGAGCTGTTCCTCGCCTACTACCGCCCGGCGGCGAGTGGGAGGTGATGGCGATGCTCTCCAGCGTGTTCGCCCGCACCATCGGGGACCGCCTCCGGGCGACGGTGCTGTACGCGATCGCCGTGGTCGCGGTCACCGCGATGTACGTCTCCGTGTACCCGGCGATGGCCGACGAGATGGCGGTGTACGCCGAGGCGATCCCGGAGGCGCTCGCCGCGTTCATGGGCAGCGAGTTCGCCGAGCCGTCCAACTACCTCCACGGCACGATCTTCAACCTCCTCGGGCCGGTGGTGCTGCTCGCCGCGGCGGTGACCTTCGGAGCCGCCACCATCGCCGGCGAGGAGGAGGGCCGGACCCTCCCGGTGCTGTTCACGGCGCCGGTGTCGCGCCTGCGGATCGCCGGCCAGAAGCTCGCCGCCGTCACGCTGCTGATCACGGCGCTGGCGCTGGTGCTGTTCGCGATCGTCGCGGTGCTGGTCCTCGCCTTCGACCTCGCGGTGCCGCTGGGCAACGTCCTCGCCGCGTCGGTGCACGCGCACGCCCTCGCCGTGTTCGCCCTGGGCCTGGCCTTCGGGGTCGGGGCGGCGGTCGGCCGACGCGCTCCCGCGCTGTCGGTCAGTCTCGGCGTGGTCGTCGCGGGGTACGTGATGCAGGGCGTGGCGAACCTCGTCGACGGGCTCGAGCTGCTCAGCTGGCTGTCGCCGTGGTACTGGTCGGCGGGCACCGAGCCGGTGACGCACGGTGTCGCGTGGGGGTGGCTCGCGCTGCTGTACGCCGTCGCCATCGCCGCGGCCGGTGTGGGCCTCTGGCGTTTCGACCGGCGCGACCTGTCGTAGTCAGCGACGACCAACCTTCGTCATCCACAGACGCTCGGTCACGGCGCGAGCATCCTCGCGGCGGACGGGGACTTCGAGCTGCTCGCCTCGATCGTGGAGCTCGACCTCGACGTACCGTGATGGTCAGATGGTCGGCCCTGTGGTCCGTCCGCACGGCCGCCGGGACGGTCAGTCTCCCGGGTCGTGATCCGGCGCCGGACCGTCCAGGAACCGGGCGACCCACTCCTCGTCGTCGAGGGCGGCGTGGAGGCGGTCCACGTCGGCGTCGGTCAACGCCGGCGCCGGGGGCAGCAGCTCACGCACGCACACCCCCGACGTGACGGCGAGGTCGACCACCTCCGCATCGTTGGTGACCACCACCTCGGCGCAGTCGGGGCAGCTCGCCTGCAGCAGCCGGAACCCGTCCTCGCGGTTGTGGTGCACCACCGCCGCGCCCACCGCCACCCGCACCGGCCCGCAGCGCGGGCAGCGCAGGCGCAGGCGGGCGGCGGTCATCGCCGTCACTCCACCGTCAGCTCGGCGTACATGCCGTGCACGAAGTGGGGTGGACCACCATCGACCTGCGGCGGCCCCTCCTCGGTCTCCGCAGCCGCCTCGAGGTACACCGCCGGCTCGACCCCCGTCGGGATGAAGCACATGATGGCATAGCGGCCGGGTTCGTCGAGGGTGCCGTCACCCACCGCCGGGATCACCGGGCCGTCGGGTTCGGCCAGCAGCACCGTCGTCGGTTCGCCGAGCGCCTCGACCAGCTCCACCGGCGACAGCGCCGTGAGCTCCTCGACCGAGCGCTCGTCGTCGTCGGACAGGCGGAAGGCGACCAGCTCGTGGAGCTCGCGCTCGGCCTCGTTCACGACGGTGAACCGGGTCCCAGCGGGCACGGATCCCGGCAGGTCCTCGAAGGCGAAGTCGACCAGGGTGACCTCGACGACCTCGGCCTCGGCGGCCGCCGGGTCGGGCTCGGCGGTCGTGGCGTCACCGGAGCTGCAGCCGGCGGCGAGTGCCAGCAGCAGGACCAGAGGGGTCAGCGGGCGGGGGATGGACATCGGGTCGTCTCCTCGATCTGGGTCGCCAGCGGCTCGTCCAGGCGGCTGCGTGGCGCGATGCGCCGGACCGCCGAGGACGGTACGCAGACGCTGCGCGCGCGGGTATCCCCAGAAGCGATGGCCGGTCGCCCCATCCGAGGGGGTGGCCCCCCACAGACGGGGGATGGCCGCGGTTGACGTGCCCGCCGTAGGATGCCGACCATGGGAGTGGTGGCGTTCACGCGGGCTCGCGATCGGCTCCTCGCGTTGGACGCGCGGGAGCCGACCGCGACCGAGGTGTGCGACGCCATCGTCGAGGCCTTCCATGCGGTCGCTCGTTTCGACCACTGCGCGGTGATGACCACCGACCCTCAGACCCACCTGCCTTCGGGGGGCACCGTCCAGGGGTTCGCGCCCGAGGACTGTGGGCCGTTCTGGGACAACGAGCTGGCCGATCCGGACTTCAACAAGTTCAGCGACCTGGCCCGCCGGGTGGACCCCGTGGCCACGCTGCACGAGACGGTCGATGGCGAGCTCAGCCGCAGCCCCCGGTTCAGCCGTCTCTACGCGACGTTCGGGGTCGGAGACGAGCTCCGGGTCGCGTTCGTGGCCGGGACCTCCTGCCTCGCCGTCGGGGTGTTCCTCCGGCCAGCGGAGGACGGACCCTTCACCGCGGGTGAGCTGACGGACGTTCGCGCGCTGGTGCCCGTGGCGACGACCGTGCTGCGCCACGCCCACGGCCGCATCATGGCCGAGTCCAGCGTCGAGCCGCCGGTGGTGCTGGTCCTCGACGGCGAGGGTGCGGTGATCGCGATGAGCGCGGGCGGACAGGCGCTGCTCGACGACCTCCGGGTCGACGAGATCGACGGTGACGTCCCGAGTCTGGTGCAGGTGGCGGCCGCCAAGGTCCGCTCGACCCGGACGGCCACCAGCCTGACGACCCAGGTCCGCAGCCGCAGCGGACGGTGGTTGCGGCTGCACGTCACCCCGATGGAGGGCGATCCCGACCGGGTCGCCGTCACGGTGGACACCGCCCGTCCCGACGACCTGGCGCGGATCCTGCTCGACTCCTACGGCCTCACCCCCCGCGAGACCGAGATCGTCCTCGCGCTGTGCCGCGGGATGAGCACCAAGGAGATCGCCAGCGAACTGACGATCTCCGCCCACACGGTCCGCGACCACCTGAAGGCGATCTACGAGAAGGCCGGGGTCTCGAGTCGGGGCGAACTGGTCGCCGGGCTGTTCTCCAACCACGTCCTCGACCGCATGCACGAGACCGTCACGCACCTGGGTGTGCCGAGCTGACCGCCCCGTCGCCGGGCTGCTCCGCATCCCGGTCGTCGCCCCGCCGGTCGGCACGTCTGGCCGGGACCATCCTCCCTGGTCGGCGCACACCCTGGCCGTAGCGTGGGGCGTGGTGCCTGACGCAGCGCGCTGCGGGGGGGCGAGGAGGTGACGTGAACGAGCTCGCGGAGGTCCCGACAGCCGTGTGGGCGCTGGCGGGCATCGGCATCGTCGGGATCGTGGCCACCCTGATCGACCTCGCCCGTCACGACGTCACACAGCTCCCGCGCACTGCCTGGGCCCTGATCATCGTCCTCGTCAGCTTCCCCATCGGCGCGATCCTCTACCTCACGATCGGGCGCGTCCCCGGTCCCCGGACCGGACGTGACTGGCGCGCGACGGAGGAGCCGGCTGCGCCCGACCACGGTGACGGGGCGGCGCCGGTCCTCCGCGACGTCGAGGTGTTGGATCCCCGCCACGATGCCCCGACCGCCGGGTCGGCCGTGACCGACGCCATCGTCACGACCCACGACCTCGGCAAGCGCTACGGCGAGCTGTGGGCGCTCCGAGACGTCGACCTGCGCGTCCCCCGTGGCGCCATCTACGGCCTGATCGGACCGAACGGGGCAGGCAAGACGACGATGCTGTCGATCCTCGCTGGCCTGCGCCGCCCCACCCACGGCCACCTCGACGTCGAGGTGGCCCGGGAACGCGTCGGTGTCGTGGTCGACACCCCACGGTTCGAGCCGTGGCTGACGGCCGTCGAGGTCGTTGACCTGGCCCGGACCCTGACCGCACCGGACCTGCCCGCCGCACGGAACTCGGAGGTCCTCGCCGAGGTGGGCCTCGAGGATGCGGCCGATCGCCGGGTCGGCGGGTTCTCCCGCGGGATGTTCCAGCGGCTGGGGTTGGCGGCGGGGCTGGTGAGCGCCCCCGACCTGCTGATCCTGGACGAGCCGTCCTCGGCGCTGGACCCGGCGGGGCGGCGTGAGGTGCTGGACCTGATCGGCCGGCTGTCCGGCACGACGACCGTGATCCTGTCGACCCACGTGCTCGCTGACGTGCAGCAGGTGTGCGACGTCGTCGGCGTCATCGATCACGGGGTGCTGCGCTTCCAGGGGCCGATCTCCGAACTGCTCGCCCGGACCAGCACCGCGTACCTGCTCCACGTCCGGGGCGAGGCGGGGACGCTGCGACGCACCCTCGAGGACCAGCCGTGGGTCACCGAGCTGACCGAGCTGGCGCCCGGCCGGCTGCGGATCGTCGTGTCCGACGCGACCGAGGCGGAACGGGCGATCCCGACGCTGGTCGCCGCCGAGGGAGCCCGGCTGGCGGCCTTCACGCCCGCGACCGACCTGGAGTCGGCCTTCCTGGAGCTGACCTCGTGACCCTCTGGCGGCTGGAGCTGGCGCGGCTGACGCGCACGGCGCGTGGCATCGCCGTCCTCGGCCTCTACGCCTTCTTCGGGCTGCTCGGCCCCTTCACCGCGCGGTACATGGGCGAGATCTTCGAGCGGTTCGCCACCGAGGAGATGACGATCACCTTCGCCGACCCGACACCCCTCGACGGGATCGTGCAGTTCGTCAGCAACACCTCACAGCTCGGGCTGCTGGCGGTGATCGTGATCGCTGCCGGCGCGCTGGCGGTGGACGCGCGGCCCGAAGCCGCCGCGTTCCTGCGCACGCGGGTGCCCCACGCCCGCGACCTGATCGTGCCGCGCTACGTGGTGGTCACGGCTGCTGCGGCGCTGGCGCTGGTCCTCGGGACCGTCGTCGCGGCGGTCACGACCGAGCTGCTGATCGGTGGGGTGCCCCTCGGCGGCCTCGTGGTCGGCACCCTGTACGGGGTGCTCTACCTCGCCTTCGCCGTGGCGATGGTCGCGGCCGTGGCCGGGTTCATGCGCAGCCAGCTCGCGACGGTGTTCGTGGCGGTCGCGGCGCTGCTGGTGATCCCCATCGTCGGGGTGATCGACGTCGTCAGCCCGTGGCTGCCCAGCACCCTGCTGTCGGCGGTGGTCGCCCTGGCGGCGGGAGAGAGCGCGCCGGAGTACCTCCGGGCGGTCGGGGTCACGCTCGTCGCGACGGTCGGGCTGCTCGCCCTGGCGGTGCAGCGGACCAGCAGGCGCGAGCTGTAGTGGGGCAGCTGGGGGGCCGCGCCGGTCGACCTAACCGGTCACCTCGGCGCCGTTGTCCTGCCGCCGGGGTGGCGACGGGACGTGGACCCGGATCAGCAGCCCACCTTGCTCGGTCGGTAGCGGCAGCAGCGAGATGTCCTGGAGTGGGCGGGTGGTCGGCGGGAGGCCGCGCAGGTGGTCGCCGACGTGTCGGGCGAGCCGTTCGGCCTGCTCGGATCCGCGGTCGGCGAGGGTTCGCAGCCCCTCCGGGAGGTCGTCCCCGGGCGACGAGCCGAGGGCGGGGTGCAGGTCGACGTCACCGCGGGACCACGCCGGGTTGGTCGCCATCACGGTGCCGTCGGCGTTGACCAACGCGACCGGGTGTTCGATCGCGGTCAGCAGCGTCGTCACCAGCGCGTCGCGGCGCGCGAGCCGGGCGTGGGCCTCCATCTGGTCGGTGATGTCCTCGAGGAGCCAGCTGGTCCCGGTGATCCCGCCGGGATGGCCGGAACGGGGCCGGCCGTCGCCAGCGTTGGAGGAGCCAGACACGGGCTGCGAGGTGACCAGCCCGATCTCCAGGTGCAGCCAGCGGTCGGCGTGGGTGCGCACGTCCAGCCGTTGTCGCCGGCCGGTGGAGAGCGCGGCCTGGATGCTCTCGTGGATCGCGTCGGCGTCGTCGCTGGGGATCCGGGTCTCCCACCCGGAGGCGTAGAGGTCCTCGGGGCGGGCGTCGAGCAGGCGCGCCGCCTCGGTGTCGACGAAGTTGCAGCGACCTTCGGCGTTGGTGTGCAGCTCCCCGACGCCGGTGGCGCCACTCGGGTGTGAGCGTTGGGCGGCGATGTCGCGCTGGACCGACACCATGTGGGTGACCTGCCCGTCGCTGCCGCGGATCGGGGTGATCGCGACCCGGTAGGTGCGCAGGCTCCCGTCACGGTGCCGGTCGACCAGCTCGCCCTTCCACACCTGGCCGCCGAGGACCGTGGACCACAGCTCGCGGTAGACCTCGTCGGACTGCAGGCCGGACTTCAGCAGCCGCGGTGTGGCGCCGATCGCCTCCTTGCGGGCGTACCCGGTGGCCAGCACGAAGGCGTCGTTGACGTCCACGATCGTGCCGGACCGGTCGGTCACCATGACCATGTCGCCGCCGAGGTCGACGGCGGTGATGTCGATCGGCGGCCGACCGGGATGGCTCTGCGGCTGGTCGGGTTCGTCCTCGGCCTCGGTGGCCGGTCGCTGCTCGGTCACGTTGCACCCCCAACGGTGAACGCGCAGTGTCGCGCAAGACGGATGCCGGGGCCAGTGGCTCCCGGCATCCAGGGTGAGGAAGGTGGTCGGCGTCAGCCGGTGTAGTCCGGCTCCTCCTCGACCGGCTCGGCCGGCTCGGCCTCCTCGATCTCCTCCTCTTCCTCTTCCTCCTCGACCGGCTCCTCTTCCTCCTCGGCCTCAGGGAAGGTGTTGGTCACGACCGTGGAGAAGTCCTCGGGATCGCTGATCTCGACCTCGTCGGGCTCGATCGAGGTCGACTCCGCGCCGCCGTCCTCGGTCTCGGTGATGATGCAGTCGGCGGGACCGTAGAAGTAGACGACGTCGCTGCCGCCATCGGCGCCGAACTGCCGCTCGTACACGGCCGTCTGGCCGTCGTGCTCGTCCTGCGGGCCGACGTCGGCGACTGCGACCCCTTCCCCCTCTTCGCACGCGACCTCGACGGTGAAGGTGGTGCCGGCCGGCACGTCGCCCTCCACCTCCTTGTCGATCAGGAGCCGTGCGAAGGCGGCCTCGACGAAGTCGCCGTGCTGGGACTCGCCGATCTCGACCCCGTCGTCGAAGACGGTGCAGGTGGCAACCACGACGAGGAGGTCGTACCCGCCGCCCTCGAGGTCGGGCAGGATGAAGGTCCCCGACGTGTCGTCGGTCTCGTTCACGATGATCGTCGTGTCGAGCGCCTCGGGCGGTTCGCCTTCGGTGTCAGGGGGAACGTAGATCGCGATGTCCGTCTCGCACTCGACCTCGCCGTCGGTGACGGAGACGGTGTACTCGTAGGTGAACTCGAGGGCTTCGTCGCTCTCGGTCAGCACGACGTTGACATCGACGTCGTAGTCGGCGCCGATACCAGCATGGGCTCCGGTGGTCGGCAGGACGATCCAGGCCGCGAGCAGTGCGGCGGCTGCCAAGCCACTCAGCATGCGCCAGCCGGGCCGTGTCGGGATCGGTTCGGGTCGACTCATGGGTTCCTCCTCGGAGCGCGTTGGACGCCCCTGTTCCGTTGCCCCACCCACCTTGAGGGGGAGACGGTCACCGCAGCCCCAGCTCGGTGACCTGAACGGGCGAGGCTAGTCGTGCACCTCCGCGGTCGCCAGGAAGCCAGAGGACGGTCCGGTCCTGGTGGCCCCGGGGTGGCGGGATTCCGCGGAGACCCCCGAACACCGTCCACGACCGCGGATGCCGCCTACGAACCCCAGCCGTCTCGGCCACCGTTGCCTGCGGTCCGCTGCGCCTCGATCACCTTCGGGTGCATCTGCAGATCCCCCATCACCCGAAGCGCGAAGGTCTCGTCCACCTCGGATGCCCGCACCAGGTCCGCGAGCTCGACCGTGTCCCAGTCGAGGTCGGCGGCCGCCGACCGCCCGATGTCGATCTGGGTCACGGTGGAGACGTAGCCGGTCTCCTCGTCCTCCGGCAGCTCCTGGCAGACGTCGAAGGTCTCCAGTCCCGGCCAGCGGTCGAACACGTCGGGGAGGAAGAGTCGGGCGAGCTCGACGATGCCGTCGACGTACTCGTCGTCGGT
This sequence comes from Nitriliruptoraceae bacterium, assembly GCA_007120465.1. Taxonomy (GTDB): domain Bacteria; phylum Actinomycetota; class Nitriliruptoria; order Nitriliruptorales; family Nitriliruptoraceae; genus CSSed11-175R1. The sequence continues at coordinate 16,953 of SKNO01000044.1, read as the reverse complement.
GCGGTCACCGATCGGTGCGACGTACAGCGCGAGGTGGGTGCCCTCCGACGAGGACTCGTAGCCCCCGGTGCGGTCGATCAGTCCGCCGCGGTCGGTCAGGTGGACCCCCAGCTCCGCGAGCTCGTCGCCGTAGAGCGCCTCGAGCGCGAGCGGATCGGCCGGTGGGAGGTCGTCGTCGAGCTCGCTCGGATCGCGGTCGGCTGCGGCGTCCTCAGCCGGCTGCTCGTCGGCAACCTCCGGCTGATCGTCCATCGCCTCGCCGTCCGAGCAGCCCGCCAGCAGCGCCGCAGCCATCATGCACGTTGCCGCCAGCGTCCGGTGCGAGAGGTCCATGTCCGCTCCCTCAGCGTGTCGGGTGGGGTGAGGAGCTGATCGACGGGGCGTGGTCGTCGGTGAGGACGATCGCGTCGAGGGGCAGCGGGGCGTCGGAGGCGATCACCACGACGTTACCGCCGATGCCTGGCGCGGTCGGCCGGACACCCCGCAGCCCGGCGCCGAGCCCATCGACCAGCGGGATCGTGACGAACGCCAGGATGCCGCCGGCGACGGTCAGCCTCCGGTCGGCTCGGGCGCGGCCTCGGAGAGGTCCGCCGGGCCGTCCGCATCGACGTTCGGTGGAGCGGCCACGCCACGTTGCCGACGGACGACCTCGGCGGCCAGCTCCGCACGGGATGCCAGCGAGAGCTTGCGGAACACGTTGGAGACGTGGGTCTGCACCGTGCGCCGCGAGACGAACAGTCGCTCGCCGATCTGTGGGTTGGACAGTCCTTGGGCGACGAGTTCGCTGACGCGACGCTCGGTCGCGGTCAGGCTGTCCCACCCGTGGGCGGGACGCCGGCGCGGGCCCCGCGCGCCCGCGTGCAGCCCCGCGGCACGCATGCGTGCGAGGAGCCGGTGCGTCTCCCGTACCGCCCCCAGTTCCTCGTAGGTGCGACGGGCGTCGAGGAAGTGTTGGCGCGCCGCGTCTACGTGGCCGTCCCGTGCCAGCGCGTCGGCCGCATCCTCCAGTGCTTTCGCGCTCGGCAGGGGCCGGGGGCCGGTCCGCAGCAGCTCCGCCGCTTCCACCAGTGCCGTGGTCGCCTCCTCGAGCAGCCCCCGGGCGTGGAGGGCAGCGCCGCGGATCGTCGCCAGCGGCTCCTGCTCTGCGAACCCCTCGAGGGCGTCGACCACCCGGCCTGCCGTCGCGACGTCACCGGTCGCCACCGCGAGACGGGTCAGGTCCACACCGAGGCTGCGGTAGTGGAACCGGGATCCGAGCTCCTCGAGCGCGGACCACACCCCGGCCAGCAGCGCGCACGCGTCGCCGGTCGCGCCCTCGGCCTCGTGGAGCAGCGCGCGTCCGAGGAGCATCCACTCGGCACCGAAGTCCGGACCGTCGGCGGCGAACTGTGCCTCGCTGCGGGCGACGTGGTCGGCAGCCACCTCGAGGTCGTCGCGGTGCAGGGCGATGAGCCCGGTGAGGGCATGGGCCGCCAGGACACCGCGCCGGTTCTCGATCTCGTCGGCGACGGCCAGCCCGGTCTGCAGCTCCGCGAGGGCGTCGTCCCAGGCCCCGGCGACGTAGTGCCGGTACCCCTGCCAGTAGTGGTAGAAGTGACCACGGCCCGCGACCCCACGGGCGGCGCTGATCGCGCTGCCGGCACGGAACGCCTCCGTGGCCCCATCCAACTCGTCCGCGTCGACGAGCACCATGCCGCGGAACATGTGCGGGTCCCGCAGCGCCGAGTTCAGCGTCCCCGGCTCGATCGGCACGGTCCGACCACCCAGGCTGGTGGCCTGCTCGACGACCCGTCTCGCTTGCGTGACGTTGCCGCGGAACTGCGCGACGCCTGCGAGGACGCACAGGGCCATCGACTCGCCGATCGGGTCGCCGGCGCCGCGTGAGGCCGCGAGAGCGGCCTCCGCATCGGTCTGCGCCCCGGCCAGATCGGCGGACGCCAACAGCTGCACCATGGCCGCCTCAGCCAGTGCCAGGGACCGTTCCGCGGCCGTCAGCGACGGGTCGCTGGCGGCCAGGTGCATCTGGTCGACCGCGTCGGCCAGGTCACCGACGAGGAAGGAGGCCTGTCCGAGCGTGAAGCGCACCCGGCCGTCGACCGCGCGGTCGTGCGGGTCCGCGAGGAGCTCCGTCGCCAGGGCCCTGGCCTCCGTCGGCCGCCCGGAGGACACGAGCAGGGTGACGAGGTCGGCGCGGGTCTGATCGTGTTCCGGCTCACCGGGAGCCGAGAGCCCGATGGCGCGTCGCGCGAACCCCTCGGCGATGTCCGGCGCGGTCATCATGATCTCGACCGCGGCCTGGCGGAGCAGCGCGATCGCCTCACGGTCGCCCGGTTGTGCTCCGATCGCGAGGTGGGTGGCCACGCGGGCCGCGAGGGCGCCGATGTCGGCGAGGGCACGAGCTGCCTCGAGGTGGAGCCGGGCTCGCATGCCGTGGGGGAGGCGACCGTAGAGCGCCTCGCGGACCAGGTCGTGCCGGAACGCGAAGCCGTCGGGCCGGTCGTGGAGCACGCCGGCCTCGATGCCGTGACGCAGCGGGTCGACCAGTTCGTCGACGCGGCGCCGGGTCAGGGCGGCCAGGTCGTCGGCGCTGAAGGTCGTTCCGAGGACGGCCGCGTGGCTGAGCAGTTCGATCGTCGCCGGCTCCACGAAGCGAAGATGGCGGAGGATCGTGCTGCCCAGGGTCGCCGGGAACGTGCTGTCGATGACCTCGGCCCGGCCATCGCGGACCTCGATGGCGCCTTCCTCGTCGAGGGCTCGCACCAGCTCATGGAGGTAGAAGGGGTTGCCGCCGGCGCGACGTACCTGCGCCCGCAGCGAGCGCCCCGGCTGCGCGGCCAGCGCCTCGGCAAGGAGGTCAGCTACCTCGTGGTCGTCCAGGGCACGCAGGTGGAGGTGGCGGCTCGGGTGCGCGAGCGCCGCCTCCATCAGCCGCTCGAGCTGTGGTGAACGGGGCAGGGGTCGCAGCGCTAGCAGCACGGCGATCGGCAGGTCGGCGAGACGCTGCAGCAGCGCGAGCAGGGTCTGGATCGTGGCGGGGTCGGCCCACTGCAGGTCGTCGATGCTGAGCACGACCGGTGCGGAGGACGCCATGATCTCGAGTTGGTCGAGGATCGCGTCGATCACCCCGAACTGCGAGGTGTCGGAGGGAGCGAAGCTGCCGGAGGACGCTCCGGCCACCAGCTGCGCCGTCGCCGGCGAGACCGCCGTGCTGCTGGAGAGGGCACGTGCGAGCGGACCGAACGGGCGAGCGCTCTCCAGCTCCTCCGCCGAGGCCTGGAGCATGACCGTCGTGGAGCCGTGGATGCCGCCGAGCGTCTCCTCGAGGAGACGGGTCTTGCCGATACCGGCCACGCCCTCGAGCACGGCGAACTGGGCGGTGCCATCCGACGCCGCCGCCACGCAGGCATCCAGTTCCGCGAGCTCCTGCGCCCGCCCGACGAGGACAGCCATCCCGAGCCCCGTCTTCCCGACAGGAGAACACTACCCGCAGGCGACGGGCTTTCCCAGGGGATCTCCGCCAGCCGGCGGAGGTTGCGGTGGTGGGAGCGGCGGAGGGTGATCGGCACGGGAACCGCGGGCACGGCGGAGCCACTCCGGCGCGTCCATGCAGGTGACCGTCCCCGGCGACCGTGCCGGGGACCGTTCGAACAGGAGGGACGCAAGCCATGGAGGTCCAGAGAGCACGTCCGCAGCCTGGCGTGAGAGCACGACGCCGTCGGGTGTTGGCGGTCCCGGTCATCGCCGCGCTGGCCATCGCGCTGGTGTACGCGGGAGCGGCGATCGCGGCGCACGACGCCAACACGATCCACGCCTGCGTGCAGCAGAACAACGGGATGACGCGCATCGTGACGGACGCCGCCGACTGCAAGCCCAGCGAGGTCGCCGTCGAGTGGAACATCGTCGGACCCCAGGGTCCGCAGGGGCCGGAAGGCCCCCAAGGCCCCGAAGGTCCGGAGGGGCCCGAGGGTCCGCAAGGCCCGGAAGGTCCACAGGGACCCGAGGGTCCACAGGGACCCGAAGGGCCGCAGGGTCCGGCGGGCATCTCCGGCTGGGAGCGTGTCAGCATCGAGGTAGTGGGTTCGGGACTCGGACTCGTTGGGAACTTGACGGTCAATTGCCCTGACGGCAAGAAGGTCCTCGGCGGTGGCTACGAGCATCCGAACCGGACGGCGCCGGCGAACCGTCTGCACGTCTCGCGCTCGCGGCCGACCACCGACGGCACGGGCTGGACGATCCGCATCCGGGAGAGCACGCAGCAGTCTGACATCGGGGTCTACGCGATCTGCGCCGACGTGGACTGATCTCCGCCGGGTGGCGGAGGTTCCGATGCGGTGGGTGATGCAGGATGTGCCTCGGTAGGTCGCGCGGTCCGGTGCGGGTAGCGCGACCTCTCCCGGGTGTCCCAAGACCGTTGCGTCGTCCGGTGGGCTCGCCGGCCACGCGATCGCACGAGGTCCTGAACGCAAGGAGTTGGTCATGGCAGGGATCGACGAGGTGCTCGAACGGCTGGTGACGGACCCGGCGTTCCGGGACCAGCTGAGGCACGATCCGGCGTCCGCGGTGTCCGGCTACGTGCTGTTCGACGAGGATCTCGAGGTCCTCGCCGCCACCCTCGATGACGTTGAGGGTGGCGAGCACGGGGTCGAGCAGCGCACGAGCAAGTCGACGCTGTTCGCCGCGCTCACGGAAGCCGGGGACATGTTCGCCGGCGGCGGTGAGGACCCGGGGAGCCTCGATGACCTGCCTCGTGCACCGCGGTCGGCTCGGAGCATGAAACCCGGGATCGAGGGCAGCGACATCGGCACGAGTGCCGCCTGAACGCGTGGGGGTCGATGTGGCTGTTCGATCGGCCGGTGGGACTCGCGCCCGTCATCAGGTGACCACCTCGAGCGAGCGCGAGGGACCTGCCCCGCCCGTGCCGCCCCGGCTCGTCGACCTGCGCCGGGACGCGCTGGCGGGACCGCTCCCGCAGGAAGCGCTGACGATGCTCTCGGACGTCGATCCCGGCCTCGATGTCACGGCACTGGTCCGGATCCGTCAACGCCTGCTCTGCGAGCCGTCACGATGAGGACCGCCGACAGCCTCCTCGTGGTCGCGCTCGGCGTCTGGTTCGTCGTGACCCTCCTCGCACAGTTCGGGCCCGAGAGACCCCTGCGGCGGCTTCGGATCGCCGACCGGCTCGGTCTGCTCCCGCGCTGGGCGGTGTTCGGCCCCCGACCGATCGACGCCGATCGGGTCATGTTGTACCGGGACGTCGAGGTCACCGGCGGCTGCACGCCCTGGCGTGAACTACCGGATCCGCCCCGTGGTCGTGTCCCGTGGCTCTGGAACCCGACGAAGCGGGTGGAGAGTGCCACGATCGCCCTGTCCGACAGCCTGAGCGTGGCCGTGCATCGCCTGCCCGCCCAGCAGATGCTCGTGCAGGTGCCCTACCTGCTGCTCCTGGGACGCGTCAGCCGGGTCGCCGCCGGTCCAGCGACGCGGCGCCGCCAGTTCCTGATCGCGCAGGTCCGCGTTCGCAACCCCCAGGGACGGCCCGAGGTCGAACCCACGTTCCTGTCCGCCTACCACCGACTGCCGTCCTGAGGTGGGTCGGTGAGCCCGCCTCCGGAGTCGCTGGCTTCGGCCATGGTGCTGATGGCCGGTGTCGGCGCCGGGCTCGTCGCGCTCGAGCTGTCGGGTCTGCGCGCCCAGCTCGGTGTTGGCGGGATCCTCGACTGGGGCATCCTGCGGACCGGGCTCAGGTCGACGAGCTGTGGCGCGCCGGGCCGCGCCCTGCAGGTGGTGTACGGCGCGGCCGGGATGTCGTGGCTGGTCGCGGGGCAGGTGCTCGCGGTCGCCGTCCTCCTCCTGCCCGGGGCCGCCTTCGAGCCCCTGCCCTGGCTGGTGGTGGTCCTCACCGTTCACCTGCTCCTGGTCCTGCGGCTCGGCCACGGGATCGATGCCGGCGACCGCATGCTGACCCTGGTGTTGGTCGGTGGGGTCGCCTACTACCTCGCCAGCGGCCCGCTGGCCAGGGACGTGGCCCTATGGTTCGTGGGCGCGCAGGGGATGCTGGCGTACACCGCTGCGGGGTGGACCAAGCTCGTCTCGGCGCGGTGGCGCAGCGGTGACGCCCTGTCCAGCATCCTGAGCACCCGCGCGTTCGGGCATCCGCGCGTGGGATCGGCGTTGCGCGCCCATCCATGCGTCTCCCGCGGACTGTCGTGGGTGGTCATCGCCGTCGAGTGCTCAGCACCGATCGCGGTGCTCGGTGGGGTGCGGACGACGCTGCTGTTCGTGGGTGCGGGGCTCCTGCTCCACCTCGGCATCGCCGTGGTGATGCGGCTCAACCACTTCGTCTGGGCCTTCGCGGCCACGTATCCGGGGATGCTCCACCTGGCCGGAGCGGTGGACGGGCTCCTCGGGCGATGACCGGCCGGGACGCGGATCCTCCTTCGACCTCCGCCAGGTGGCGGAGGTCTCTGGGACAGGAGGATGTCAGCATCGATGCCGCTCACGGTCGGGCGGCACGTCCCTGGCCCAGAGAGGGAGGCGAGGCGATGTCCGATGTGGACGAGGTGTTGGAGAGGCTGGTGACCGACCAGGCGTTCCGGACACGGCTCCAGGACGATCCCGTGGCTGCGCTCGGCGGCTACGTCCTCGAGGAGGACGACCTGGCGGTCCTGGCAGCGACGCTCGACGAGGGGCAGGGGAGCGATCACGGCGTCGAGCAGCGGTCCAGCAAGTCCGCGTTGTTCCAGGCCCTCGCGTTACTGTCCGGCACCGGCGTCGGTGCCGGCGAGCAGCCCGACCTCGTCGCTCCCGATGACGAAGGTCCCACCTCGGTCGCGACGGGCCTCTCCTCCAAAGGTGACGCCGCCGACGCGAGCAGGATCGGGGCGCCGCCGGACGTGGAGGATGCGTTCGCCCAACAGGAGGCGGCTCATCCCGGTTACGTGGAGAGCGGTGCCCTCCTCTTGGACATCTCCGACCCAGCCAACCCGGCAGCCGCCTCGGGAGAGACAGCTCGAGGCCCGGCAGGTCTCCGCTCGGACGGCGAACTCGTCCAGGCGTCCGACACCCGGGCCCTGCCGGAGGTCGACGCGACGGCGGAGGGGCTGGAAGGTGAGGCGAACGGAGACCGCCTCGTGGCGCCGCAGGAACCGGAGCCGGACTTCGACGCCTACCTCGAGCTGGAGGGGGTCGAAGGCGAGTCGGATCCGCCTCCGTCGCAGCCTGAGATGGTTGCGAGTGAAGCCGGACTCAGCGAGGGGCAGGCCGAGGAGGACGAGGCGTCGCCGCCCCGGGATCAGGATCCGGCAGGTCCCGCTGACGGACCACGGACCGAGCCTCCCGACCTCGTCGCCGAGCAGCAGACCGAGGAGGCGGAGACCGTGCACCTCTTCCTCAAAGCCAACGGCTCGGACATGCAAGGTGAGAGCAGCAGCGCACCACCGGATCCCGACGACGCGCTCGATGACGCGGCCGGGCGGCAGGACACCGACCGATGACGGCCGACGCTGAAGGGAGGTCGACGATGTCCGACATCGACGACGTACTCGAACGGCTGGTGACCGATGCGGCGTTCCGGGATGCGCTCGCGGACGATCCCGCTGTGGCCCTGGCCGGGTACTCGCTCGAGGAAGGCGACCTGGAGGTGCTGGCCGCGAGCCTGGACGACGGTGGTGCCAGCGAGCACGGGGTGGAGCGGCGCACGAGCAAGTCGGCGATCTTCGGGGTGCTCCTCGGCTTCGCCGGCGGTGGAGGCGGCTCGAGCCCCACGGCCGATGCGGACCTCGCGGCTCCGACGGCTGCGGCCGAGGGTGGTGCACCCGGCGCGGCCCCAGGCGGGGCGTGGACTGACCACAACGAGCACGATCCCGGAGTGACGAAGGGGACCCGAGGGTCCCCGGTGGGGGCCGGGGGTTCCGGCGAAGGTGCCCAGGGGCCGTCGGAGGTGCGCGACCTGCCGGGGAACGAGGCGGACAGCGCCGACTCCGCAGGCAGGGTCAAGGTCCAGTTCCATCGGGACGCGTCCACCGGGGATCCGGACTCGCCGTCGCTGGCCGAAGACGACCGATCCGGCGATCTCCGGACCCCCGAGGAGGACGTGGAACCTGCCCTCAACGCTTTCGCGCGGCTCACGGCGAACGGCACCTCCGTCGGCGAGGCGCCGATCGATGACCTCGCCGACGAGGAGCCTGCACGTGCCGAGGGCACGACGTCGGACGACGAGGTCATGTACGTCCCGGTGCGACGCTCCGCTGGATCGGGCGCGGACGACCTGGCGGAGCTCAACTCCTCCACCGAGGTCGAGGGCAACGAGGTGCCGATCGAGCCCGTCGTGATCCAGAACGAGGGCTTCGATCCGACGTCCGGTGAGCCCACCATCGAGGTCGTGGGAGGCATCGACGTGTCCAGCGACGTCGTGGAAGGCGACGGGGATCCCGAGGCGCCGGAGGCCCAAGGGGAACCCACGCGCGACTGACGCGGTTGCGCGTAGGACGGCTGTGGCGTTGTGGCGCTCGTGACGTGAGGGGAGCACGGTGGAGGTCACGCGGGACCGGGTGAGCCTGTGGGAGGCTCTGGCCGGCCGTGCGCCCGGTCGCCCCACCGGTCCCGCCGACGCGGACCTGTGGGACGCGGTCGTCGAGCGGCTCAACCCCGCGAAGGCCCGGCCGCACCTGCGCAGCGGCATCGAGGAGGCGCGCCTCACGTCGGTGCGCGGCCAGCCCTACGTGATGCTGCGCTCGCCCGACCGGGAGGCGGCCTACGTCCGACTCTCGCCGGAGGAACGCGATCTCGCCACCCTGATGGACGGCACCCGCACCGTCGCGCAACTGGTGCGGGAGTTCGTCCGGATCAGCGGCCGGCTCGCGCCCGAACAGGTCACCCGCACCGTCGCGGACCTCGCGGCGAACCGGATGCTCGCCGAGCTGCCGGTGGACGCCTTCCGCCCGCTCGAACGCGTCCATCGGCACCACGGGTCCCGCGTCGGACGCGGACTGGTGGAGGCGGCCAAGGGGCGGCGCATCGTCCTGGCCGACTTCGACCGTCCGGCGGACCTGCTGTACCGCGCGATCGGGCGGTGGTTGTTCACCCGCGCCGGGGCGATCGTGGTCGGGCTCCTCGCGCTCACCGGCCTGGTCCTGTTCGTGACGACGTGGATCGGCGGCGCCGAGCGCCTGCTGCTCGCCGGCGGTTCCTACGCCACCGGTGGCGCCCTGCTACTGGGGCTGAACATCCTGGCGCTGGTGACCCACGAGGTGGGGCACGCGCTGGCGGTCAAGCACGCCGGGCGGCGGGTCCCGGCCATCGGGTTCCTGTTCTACTTCGGCATCCCCTCGGCCTTCGTCGACACCACCGACGTGTGGATGAAGGGCCGGCGCGCGCGGCTGCTGACCAGCGCCGCAGGGCCGCTGTCGGCACTGATGATGGCGGGGCTGCTGCAGCTCGCCGCGCTCGTCTGGCCGGAGCTGTCGCCGGTCGCGTTCCGGCTCGCGTTCATGTGGTACCTCAACGCGCTGTTCAACCTGAACCCGCTCATGGCCCTCGACGGGTACTACCTCGCGATGGACTGGCTGGAGATCCCCAACCTGCGGGCACGGGGGATCGCCTCGCTGGTCCGCACGGTCCGCACCCGCTCGCTCGGCTGGGCCGGGCTGGACCGTGAGGGCCGGTTCGTGACGATGTACGGCTTCCTCGCCGCGCTGTGGCTGGTGGTCTTCCTGGGCATCGCGGTGCGGATGTGGCGGGACCGGGTCGCCGGGCTGGTGGCGGGTGCCTGGCACGCCGGCTGGGTGTCACGCGGGCTGGTCGTGCTCATCGTCGGTGGCCTGTTCGCGCCGGTGGTCCACGGGGTCCTGCGGTGGATGGGGCGCCGGCTCGCCGCTGCCCGTCGCCGCCGGCACGAGCGGGCGATCGAGGCGGACGCGCCGAACCGTCTGCGCTCGCTCCAGGCCTCACGGCTCGGTGCGCTGCCGTCCGAGGCGCTCGGGGACCTCGCAGCGGAGTCGAGGTGGTTCGATCCCCGTCGCGGCGAGGTGGTCCGCCACCTCGACGCTGCCGACCGGGACGTGCTGGTGGTCGTGGAGGGCGCGCTGGAAGGGCGGCGGCCGGGCGACCCGCCGGGGACGGTGCGGGCACGCGCCGGTCCGGGCCATCTGGTCGGCAGCCGCGCCGCGCTCGCGGGCGTTGCTCCCTCGCTCGTGTGGCTGGCTGCCGGGACGCGGCTGCTGCGCATCCCGGCGGCTGCCTTCGCCCGGATCGTGGGGCCGCTGGTGGGTCCGGTGCCGGCTGACCGCGCGGACGCGGAAGCACTGCTGGCCGGGGCACCCGCGTTCGCCGGGATCGACGACGAGTCCCGGGAAGCGCTGCTGCGTGGACTCCGTCCGGTCTCGTGGCCGCCGGACACGACGGTCAGCCTCGACGACCCCGACCGTGGTGCCGTGATCGCGAGCGGGACGGTGCTCGGCGAGGACGGCACGGTCTTCGGGCGTGGTGACCTGCTCGTGCCGGTGAGTCCGGACCGCCCCCTGCGCGCGGTGGCACGGACCTCCGTCGAGGCGTGGGAGGTGCCGCAGCTCGACCGGCTCACCCTGTTCGGCGCGGACGCGCCGCCTCCGGCCGTGGACGGCCACCCACCGGCTCATGGCACCCACGGCGAGGACGCCCACGTCCCCGTGAGGCCACCGCCGACCGCCGTCCCGGCGCCGAGCGATGACGAGGTCGACCGGCGGTTGCAGCGCCGCCTCGCCAGGCTCGTCGCGCTGATGCTGCTCCTCGCGCTGTTGGCGATCCCGCTGGCCCTGGCTCCCGGCACGGGGTGGGCGGAGATCCCCGACGATCGCGCGTTGCTCGAGGTCCTCCGCGGCGACGTGCGGATCCAGACCGACGGCCCTGGCCGCACCCTGCTGGCGGTTGGCGCGCGACGGACCGTCGGCCCCGACGACCGCGTCGAGGTGGGCGACGGCGCGCTCGCCTCGCTCACCTTCGCTGGCGGTGCCACCCAGGTGCTCTGCGCCGGAGCGATCGTGGAACTCGGGACGCTGACGCGTCGGCACCTGCCGAGCGAGCGATGGTGGATCCCGGATCGCACCCTCCCCGAGGCGTCGCTGACGCTGCAGCGCGGACGCATCCTCGCGGACACCCGGGTGGACCGAGCAGCGTTCCTGCCCCTCGGTCTGGCGGTGTCGGTCACGGGTCGTGACGTCTCGTCCCTCGGGGAGGCCGCCTTCGCGCTCGATCCCGGCCGCCTCGTCATCGAGCACGGTCACGTGACGCTGGACGGGGTGCCGATGCCCACGGAGGGGCCGAGCGGTGGTTGTCCGGGCGCGGGCGCAGCCGAGGGCGTCGCTCTGGTGGCGGGGCCAGCACCGTCTGGAGCCCCCGGAGATCGAGACGGCCCACCGTCGGAGGAGGCCCCCCGGCGCCCTGGCGCCGTGGAGGACCCGGTGTCCCAGCCCGAGCTGGTCCCGGAGACCGCGACGGCAGACCCCGGGGAGGAGCCGGGGGAGGATCCTGGCGAGATCCCCGGCCCGGGGTCGTCGCCCGATCCGTCGCCCGGCACGCAACCCGCGCCCGACCCCGACCCAGGCCCCGATCCGGAGCCCGACCCCGACCCGGAGCCCGACCCCGAACCAGATCCCGATCCGGAGCCCGACCCCGATCCGGAGCCGGAACCCGATCCCGGGTTCGGGCTGGCGTGCACCCCGGCGAGCCTGACCGTCGGCCCGGGCAGCAACACACACACGAGTTGCACGGTGACGCCCGAGGACGGCTTCGTGGGCACGGTCACGCTGCGCTGCGCCGACCTACCCCAGGACCTGACGTGCATGTGGGCGAACGGGACCGGCGAGGTCGACGTCGATGACGACCCGGCCACACTGCGGCTGACGGTGACGGCTGCCCGCGGAGCCTCGCCGGGAGAGCGCACCTTCGACGTCGTGGCGGACGGTGGCGGCACCAGCCGACGCTTCCCCCTGACCATCACGATCAGCCGCTGACCGGCTGCCTCCGGATCTCTCCGTGACCGACCACACCGTTGCGAGGACACCGTGACCTGCTTCTTCTGCACCCGTCCCGCCCGAGGGACCTGTCGCTTCTGCGGCCGTGGGCTGTGCGAGGACCATGCCGGCTTCGCCCCCTTCGTGCTGGCCGTCTACCGCAGCCACGACCGTGAGCGGGCCGAGGCCCTCGTCACCGAGGACGCGCTGAGCTGCGGCACCTGCAAGCCGCGCCCGCAACCGGTCCCGATGCCCGAGCTCGACTGACCGTCACGGTCGCGCGCTCGCTGCCAGCGGTCACCGACTGGGGTGGGCGGTCAGCAGTTGGTCGACGGGGGCGTGGTCGTCGGTGAGGACGATCGCGTCGCCGACGAAGGCGGTGAGCTCCTCACCATGCAGGAGGTCGTCGGTGCGGCGGCGGTCCCGGTTCGCCTCCTCGATCGCGTCCAAGGGCAGCGGCGCGTCGGAGGCGATCACGACGAAGTTGCCGCCGATCCCCGGCGCCGTCGGCCCGAACGAGCCCTCGCGGCCGAGCACGGCGACGTGCGTGAAGAGGTCGGCGACCGTCGCGATCTCGGCCCGGAGGAACCGGCGGGGCCCGTAGTCGAGCACGTTCATCAGGTACACCCCGTCGGGGCGCAAGGTGCGCTGCACCTCCGCGGTGAACTCGCGGGTCGCGAGGTGCCAGGGGACCGCCACGCCACCGAAGGCGTCCCCGATCGTCAGGTCGAAGACCGCGTCGTCGAGCTGCCGGATCGACATCCGCGCGTCGGCGACCACCACCTCGATGTCGCTGCCGGCGTCGAACCCGAGCCGCTCCTCCGAGAGCTCGACCAGGAGCTCGTCCACCTCCAGCACCGTCGAGGCGGAGCCGGGGTGCTCGTGGCGCAGGTAGCGCGGCATCGTCATGCCGGCGCCCCCGATGTGCAGGGCGTCGAGCGGTTCACCGTCCGGCGCGATCGCGGTGATCACGTCGCCGAACCAGGCGGTGTAGGTGAACTCGAGGTGGGTCGGGTCGTCGAGGTCGACGTAGCTGTGCCGGAGCGTGTCGAGCCACAGCGCGTACCCGTTCGCGCGCTCCTCGTCGTGCTCGATGTAGGCGCAGTAGTACGCCGACTCGTACTGGCACGGGTGGCTCGCCGCGAAGGAGAAGGCGCCGCCGGCGAGCACCAGCGCGACGGTGGTGACGGGGATCGACCGGGAGCGCTGGAGCCACACGATGACCGCGAACCCGAGGAGCACCAGCAGCACCCCGAGGCCCCGGATGACCGGCCGGGTCGGCAGGGCCGCGACCAGCACGAACCCGGTCACGAAGGTGCCGAGGATGGCGCCCGCCGTGCCGATGGCCGACAGCCGCCCGACGACCCGCCCGGTCTCGTCGAGCGACGCGAGCTGCAGCTTGATCACCGCGGGGGTGACGGCGGTCAGCACCGCCGCGGGTGCGAAGAACGCGAGGAAGGTGATGACCGTGGTCGTGGTCGGTCCGGCCCCACGCAGCCCGGCGCCGAGCCCATCGACCAGCGGGATCGTGACGAACGACAGGATCCCGCCGGCCACGATCAGTGGACCGATGATCGTCCGGGGATCGACCCGGTCGGCCGACTTCCCGCCGAGCCACGAGCCGACGGCGATGCCGGCGAGCACCACGCCGATGATCGCCGTGTACACCTCCAGGGTCACGCCGACGTACGGCGCCATCAGCCGCACGGCCAGGATCTCCAGGACCAGGACGGCGGCGGACGAGATGAACACGAGCGCAGCGGCGGCGAAGCGGGGCATGGCCGCGCAGGGTATGCGCACGGCGCTGGTCGGCCGGACGCCGCGTCGGTGACACGTCGTTGCGATGGCGGCGGGATGACCGCGGTGGCCATCTCGCACTGTGCTCCCGTGACCGGCGGTGGGTGACGATCGTCACCCACCGCCGGCTGGGTGCGGGATCAGCGGGTCACAGCGGCGTGTGCGTCGACCATCCCGTGGCCGAAGAGCTGGCGGTCACCGAGGGGCTCGGCGGTCCGCGTCAGTTGGTTCGCCACCTGGTTGGCGTTGAAGTGGGGGAACTCGTCCCGCACGAGTCCGGCGACGCCGGACACGTGAGGCGCGGCCATGCTCGTGCCGATCGCGAATCCCCACGTCACCGGACAGTCCTCGGTGTCGACACACGGAGGGATGTCGTCCGGATGCGTGACGGACAGCACGACGAAGGTGCTGAGGATGGTGTAGTCGAGGAAGTTCGGTGGCCGGGTCGCCGGGTCGCAGCTATCGGGCAGTCCACAGTCTCCGCCGGGAGCGGCGATCTCGACCGAGGCGCCGAAGTTGCTGTAGAAGGCGAGCACGTCGAAGGCGCCTTCCTGCGGGAAGGCCGGGTCGGGACGGATGCCGGTGGCCGCCACGTTGGTGTTCGCGGCGACCCCACCGGGAACCGACTTCACGCGGCCGTTGAGGGAGAAGGCTGCGTTCCCGGCCGAGACGATCGTCGTCACGCCCTGACGCTGCACCGCTTCTCCCACGCGCTGGACGGCGGTCCACGTGGCCGCGGTATCACGGCCGTCGGCCATGTCGATGAACGCGCCGAGACTCATGTTGATCACGTCGAAGCCCTGGTCGGCAGCATCGAGCATCGCTGCGGCGATCGCCTCGAAGGAAGCGAGGACGGCGAACTCATCCTCGTCGACCTCCATGAGTTCGAAGACGTTGTAGCTCGCGATCCCGAGATCCGGTCCGACGCCAGCGACGCCGACGGCTCCGGTTGCGGCGACGGTCCCGGCAACGTGAGTGCCGTGCCAGTGCAGGTCCGGGTACTCGCTGCACTCCCACGCTGGCGTCGAGAAGCAGGCCGCGTAGACGACGTTTGCAGCGAGGTCGGGATGGTTCCATGCCACCCCGGTGTCGATCACCGCGACCACGGTGTCGTGGCTGCCGGTGGTCGTCTCCCACGCCTCAGGAGCGTGGACGCGACGGATGTTCCACTGGAGGTCCCAGAACGCTGCTTCGGTGGGATCCGTTCCGGTCGCCACGGCATGGCCGGTGACGGACTCGGGCAGGGCGTATCGCGGTTCCACATCGACCTCGGCGACGCGGTCGCTGCTGCGGAGTGCATCAGCGAAGCCCGGATCTGCGGAGGTCGCGAATCCGAGACCGACGCTTGGGAGCGTGCTCACGAGTGAGCCTCCGGCGTTGCTGACGATGGCGTCAGCGTTGTTGGGTACGCCCTGGCCGCGGAACACGACGAGGTAGCGATCCTCGTCGGCCGCGTCTGGACCGGATGCTGCGTTGGGTGGCGCGCCCGCAGCGCCGATGAGACCGACCACCAGTGCAGCGATGGCCAGCAGGGACAGTACGGACCTGCGTGACATGTCGAGCCCTCCGTCGTGTCGTCGACGGGAGACCCGACCCGCGAGCCCCCGCCCTGCGGTGCCTGTTGCACAACCCACCTGTCGGGCAGGATGCGGCCCGCCCCGACGAGCGATCACCCTTGACGGGTCGACGAGGGTCGATGCGAGTGCTGGGACCCCCTAACGCGGCCTCCCGCAGGCTCCCGATGTCCGCGGGGGTGTCAGGATGTGAGGCTCGCCGCAGCCAGCACGTCAGACGCTAGGCGTCGTCCCCGCCCGCTCAAGCGATCGTGCGCCCGTCGCGCTCGACGTCGCGCTGGTGTGACGGCCGGTTCCTCGGGCCGGGCGCACTCTCGGACGCTCGCTCGGAGCGCCGCTGAGCACCCCCAGGGGTCCAGGGTCTGCCCCACGCCAGGGTGGTGGTCAGCCCGACGAGGAAGCTCACGCTCACCATCGCGCGATCACGGGACCCATCGTCCGTACTGCATGACCTGCTCCTGCGTCACGTCGTGACCGCCGTTAGCCTCGGGAGGTCGAACCCACCTCGAATCCATCCGCGATCCTGGAGCCCGCAGTGGCCGAGTACTGCTACGTGATGAAGGGCCTGTCGAAGACGGTGCCCGGCGGCAAGCAGATCCTCGACAACATCTGGCTGTCGTTCCTGCCCGGCGCCAAGATCGGCGTGATCGGCCCCAACGGCGCCGGCAAGTCGTCGCTGCTCAGGATCATGGCCGGGGTCGACACCCGGTTCGACGGCGAGGCCTGGCCCGCGAAGGGCTACTCCGTCGGCTTCCTCCCGCAGGAGCCGGAGCTCGATCCGACGAGGACGGTCCGGGAGAACGTGCTGGAGGGGCTCGGCGCGGTCGCCACCCTGGTGCCGAGGTACAACGAGTTGACCGCGAAGCTGTCCGAACCCCTCGACGACGACGAGATGCAGCGCGTCTACGAGGAGATGGCCGAGGTCCAGGACGCGATCGACGCCGCGGACGCCTGGGACCTCGACCGCCACATCGAGGTGGCGATGGACGCGCTCCGCGTCCCGGACGTCGACGACGTCACGACCCTGTCCGGCGGCGAGGTGCGCCGCACCGCCCTGTGTCGGCTGCTCCTGTCCAAGCCCGACATCCTGCTCCTCGACGAGCCGACGAACCACCTCGACGCCGACTCGGTGGCCTGGCTGCAGCGTCACCTGCAGGACTACGCCGGGATGGTGGTCGCGATCACCCACGACCGCTACTTCCTCGACGAGGTGGCTGAGTGGATCCTGGAGCTCGACCGCGGCAAGGGCTACCCGTTCCAGGGCAACTACTCCGGCTGGCTCGAGCAGAAGCGGGAGCGGCTGCGCCAGGAGGAGCGCGAGGAGTCGGCCCGCCAGCGCCAGCTCGCCGAGGAGGCCGACTGGGTCAAGCAGAGCCCGCAAGGCCGGCGCACCAAGGCCAAGGCGCGCATCCAGGCCTACGAGACGCTGCTGCAGCGTGAGCGTCCGAAGCAGGTGACCAAGCCGATCATCATGATCCCCGACGGGCCGCGGCTGGGCTCGGTGGTGGTCGACGCCGAGTCGGTGGCCAAGGGCTTCGGCGACAAGCTGCTGTACGAGGACCTGACCTTCTCGCTGCCACCGGGCGGCATCGTCG
>SKNO01000071.1 GCA_007120465.1 Nitriliruptoraceae bacterium | reverse complement strand
CGGAGGTCCAGCCGGTCGGCGGCACCTGGGTGTGCCCGATCGGCGACGGCCGCGACGCGGGGGACCTGCGCGTCACCCTCGCACGTCCTCCCGGGACCGGCGACGAGCCGGCCTTCAGCGACCTCGAGGTGTTCGAGGACCGCGAGCGCCGCGCCACGACGCTGCCGCGGCTGTTCCCCGAGGCGGCGCTGACCCGGTCGCCGACGGTCGGCCCCGACGGCGCCATCGGCGTCAGCTGGCGGGCGGCGCCGGTGACCGTGCAGCGCGAGTGGGTGCTGGACGACGACGACCTGCCCCCCGGTATCGTCGCCGGCGGGTGCGTCGAGCCGCTCGCGGAGCGCTGGACCATCCCGGGGATGGTGACCAGCGGCGGGTCACAGGCCCTGTTGCGGATCGCCAACCCCTTCCCGAGCGATGCGACGATCCGGGTGTCCTTCGTCGGCACCGACGGGCCGGTGTCGCCGCTGGCCCTGCGCAACCTCTCGGTCGCCGGACGCAGCACCCTGGAGATCGACGTCAACGAGTACCTCCCCGAGCGGGACGACCTCGCCGCCGTCGTCGAGGTGGCGACCGGCCGCATCGCGGTGCAGGGGGTCCAGTTGGTCCGCTCGGCGATCGGCGGGATCGACGGGGTGTCGGTGCTGGACGCCGCCACCGAGCCTGCGGAGGCCTGGACGGTCCCGTGGGTCGTGGACCGCGCCGACGCCGCCAGCTGGCTGTGGATCTACAACCCCGGCGACCGCTTGGCCCCCGTCGAGCTGTCCTACCACACCGAGGACGGTGGGGTCATGCCCGACGGGTTGACCGAGGTGCTGGTGGAGCCGGGGCAGCTGCGCCGCGTCGACCTGCGTGGGACCCTGCCGGAGGACCTCCAGGTCGTCGCGGTCACCGCCCGCTCCGACGGGGCACCGGTGGTGCTCTCCGCGGCCGTTGAGCTCGGCGGCGAGGACGTCGAGCGCACCGCCTTCACGGTGCAGCTCGGGGTGCCCCGCACCGACGGGTCGTGGACCGTCAGCGGCGGGAGCACCGAGGACCGGTTCGAGCAACTCCACCTCGTCAACCCCGGCAGCGAGGACGCGACCGCGTCGGTGAGCCTGTTCACCGGGGTCACCGTCGAGCGCCCCGACGAGCTCCAGGCGGTCACCGTTCCGGCTGGTGCGAGCCGGATCGTGGATGTGGCCGACGGTGCGCGAGCCCTGGCGGGCTGGACCGCGTTCGTCACCGTCGAGGGCGGGGAGCTCGTGGTGGGTCGGGTCGGCGGCTCCGAGGCGGGCCCGCGCCGGCAGGTCACCGTGGCGGGCATGGCGTCCTGGCAGTGGCAGACCCGGACGGCCGGGACCACCGTCGTCCGCGAGGACGGGATGGTGCAGCGGCTGCGCACCAGCCTGGGGATCGCCGCCGCGGACCGGATCGGCGCGCTGATCCCCGAGGTCGGCACGCCGATCGAGCCCGCACCGCCGGACGCGCCCGCCCCGTCGCCGGACGAGCCGGACGAGACCCCACCCCTCGACGATCCCGGCGAGGCGCCACCCACCGGAGCCGACGAGCCGCCGACCGATGCGATGCCCGACGACGGGGACGTCCCGGACGACGACGCGGAACTGCCATCGGACGGCGAGGTTGCCGACGACGAGGCAGGCGACGAGGAGCCCGTGCGAGAGCTGCCGGGCGACGGGTCGCGCGCCGGGCTCGGTGACGGGGATGACGACGACGGCGACGGCGACGGGGACGAGGGGACGGCCGACGGTCCGTGATCGACGCCGGGTCGGCGCACGATCGACCTGTCACCCCCAGCCGAGCTCGTCGAGGTGGTCGTCGTCGATCCCGAAGTGGTGGGCGATCTCGTGCACCACGGTGTCACGGACCACCTCGGCGAGTTGCTGCTGCGTGCGGGCGCGGGCCTCGAGGGGGCGGCGGAACAGCGTGATCCGGTCCGGCAGGAGCCCTTCGCCGAAGCCGCGCTCCGTGCGCGGCACCCCCTCGTACAGCCCCAGCAGGATCTCGTCCTCCTCGCCGAGGGGTGCCGCCGGGGGGACGTCCTCGACCACGATCTGGACGTTGTCGAGGTAGCCGAGCAGCTCCGCGGGGAGCGAGGCGATCGCCGTCTCGACGAGACGCTCGAACCGGTCCCGGCCCGAGGCGCGGAAACCGTCCACGGGACGACGCCGCGGGTCGGCGTCGCCACGGCGATGGCGGGCGTGGCGATCCTTCACCCCGTGAGCGTCGCCGACGCCGAGGCCGACGGCAAACGGCGCGTCGGGCGGTGCGCCCGGTGCGCGTGGTGTGGCGGCGGTGAACCACAACATCGTCTTGGGGTGCAGAAGGGTTACCCAAGAGGCCGCCGTGGTCGGCGTTGCGAACCGGAACCCGACGCCGGGGTGGCCGGGTCCCGTACCGCGGAGCGGTCCAGGGTGCTTGCTGAACCACACCGATGTCGTTTACCGTCCACGCCCGTGGCCACTCCCGATCCCCTCCTCGCCGCCGGTGCCCGCAGGGACGCCGTCGTCCGCCCGCTGTCCCGCGCGGCGGAGCGCCCCTGCGCGCGCCCGGGGTGCCCCACGCCGGCCCGTGCCACGCTCACCTTCGCCTACGCCCAGCGCGAGGCCTGGCTCGAGCGGCTGCACGACACCGACGAACCGCAGGCCTACGACCTGTGCGGCACGCACGCCTCCCGGACGCGGCCGCCCCACGGCTGGTCGCTGCGGGACCGGCGCCCCCCGGAGGAACGGGACATCGACCCCCCACCCGTCACGCCGGCCGATCTCGGCGGTGAACGCACCGTCGCCGTACTGGCGGCGGCACTGCGTGCGGTCCCGGACGTCGCGCCCGAGAGCGACGACCGTTCCCCGCAACCGCTCGAGATCGCCCCGGACGACGCTGGGGCCGCCGTGACCGCCAGCGCCCAGGAGGACGCTCCGGTCGCGGCTGGACCAACGTTCGGTTCGGACCCCGAGGACCCTCCTTCCCCGGTCCTCGGGGCCGACCGTGCGTCACCGACCCTCGACGACGCGGTCCCGTTCACCGCCGCCGAGGACGTGGGCCGATCCGCCGCCGACGCGGCGGCGGCCACCCGGCCGCCCCTCGCGGTCCGCGACGACCGACGCTGACCCGCAGCCGGGTCGGCGTCCCTGCCCACCCGCTGCCACGCCGGGGACCTCCGTGGGCGCACCCGTGCCGGCGGGACCGCCCGCAGATCCTGGGCTGCGCGTCGCGGGCCGCCCACCATGATCATGCCCTCAACCCTGGAGGGTGGCTGGTGTGGTTTCTTGGGGGCCTGCTTCGTCCCAAGACCACGGGGCCGTAGGCTCGACGCGGCCGGCCGACGGTGCGGCCCCGCCACGCCACCCGGTGGTGCCCCACGCGGAACCAGCAACCGTCCGACCGCCGACACGACCGCCGACACGACCGACCATGAGGGAGCGCCACGATGGACCGGGACCTCGTCGCCCGGGTGCGCCGGCTGGACGAGTACGAGCTCCGGCGGCTGCTGATCCTGGTGCGCGGGCTGCTCCTCCACCTCGACGGCCCACCCGGGGAGGAGGAACCGTCGCTGCCCAAGGGGTTGACCTACCGTCAGGAGGAGGTCCGCTGTGGCAAGCCGGCCTGCACCCGGTGTCCGCACGGCCCGTACTGGTACGCCTACTGGAAGGAGGACGGCCGCACCCGGAAGCGCTACATCGGTCGTCAGCTGCCCGGTGAGGAGCTCGAGGCGGTGACGCCCGACCTCCCGTCGCTCGACGAGGAGCCGGCGTCACCGGACCGCACGGGCAGGGCCGGGGACCAGGCGTGAGCGCCCGCGGTGTCGGAGGGTCGCGGTGACCGACCGGGCCGCGCTGCTGGGCCGCATCGTCAAGGCGTACGACATCCGCGCGCTGGTGGAGGAGGTCGACACGGACCTGCTCCGGGCCTTGGGCGCCGCCGCGGCCGTCGAGCTCGCCGGCGGGAGCGGACGGTTCGTCCTCGGCCGGGACATGCGAGCGTCCTCGGCCGCGTGGGCCGATGCGCTCGCCGACGGGGTGACCTCCCAGGGCATCGACGTGATCGACATCGGGCTGGCCTCCACCGACCAGCTGTCGTTCGCGTCGGGTTCGCTCGAGGCGGCAGGGGCGATGATCACCGCCAGCCACAACCCGCCCACCTACAACGGCATCAAGCTGTGCCGTCCCGGTGCGGTCCCCGTCGCGATCGACACCGGGCTCGGCGCGATCCGCGACCGGCTGCTCGGCGGGGGCCTGCCCCCGCCGGGTGGACCCGTCACGCGGACGGGGCGGCGGATCGAGCGCGACCTGCTCCCGGCGTTCGCCGCGCACGTGCGCTCCTTCATCGACGCCGACCGCCTCACCGCGATCCGGGTTGCGGTCGATGCCGGCAACGGCATGGCCGGCCTCGTCTGGCCGGCGGTGGTGGATGGCCTGCCGATCGTCACCGAGGCCCTGTACTTCGAGCTCGATGGCACCTTCCCGCACCATCCGGCGAACCCCCTCGATCCCGCGAACCTCGCGGACCTCCGCGCCGTCGTCACCGCCGGGGGCCACGCGCTCGGGCTCGCCTTCGACGGCGACGCGGACCGCGTGTTCGCGGTCGACGAGACCGGACGGCCGGTCGCTTCGTCGCTCGTCGGCGCGGCGGTGGCCGAGCGTCTCCTCGCTCGCCACCCCGGCGAGACGGTCCTGCACAACCTGATCTGCTCCCGGGTGGTCGCGGAGACGATCCGCGCCGCCGGGGGTACCCCGCTCCGCACGCGGGTCGGGCACTCCTTCATCAAGCAGCGGATGGCGGAGACCGACGCGGTGTTCGCCGTCGAGCACTCCGGGCACTACTACTTCCGCGACAACTTCCGGGCCGACTCGGGCCTGATCGCCGCGCTCGTCCTGCTCGAGGTGGTGTCGGACGCGGGTGCGCCGCTGTCCGAGGTCCTGGCGCCCTACGACCGGTACCCGAGCTCCGGGGAGCGCAACCTCGCGGTGGACGATCCCGCCGCCACGCTGGCCCGCGTGCAGCGGGGGATCGCCGACCGGGCCCTCGCGGTGGACCACGAGGACGGGCTCACCGTGGAGGTCCCGGGCGGCTGGTTCAACCTGCGGCCGAGCAACACCGAGCCGGTCGTGCGCCTGAACGTCGAGGGTGACGACCACGCCGCCATGACGGCCATCGTCGAGGAGGTCCTCGCGCTCGCCGCGGGACGACCGGAGCCCTGACCGGGCCACGCACCACGTTGACCCGCCCGCCCGTGACGGCGATGATGGGTAGCGACCGCGTGGCGTGGCCGTGCTGCGCAGGAGGACGTGATGGCACTCGACGAGCGACTGCTGGAGATCCTGGTGTGCCCGTCGTGCCACGGCTCCCTGGAACACAAGGAACGCCGTCACGTGCTGGTGTGCACCGGGTGCGGGTTGCAGTACCCGGTCCGTGACGGCATCCCGGTGATGCTCGTCGACGAAGCGACCCCATCCCGCCGCCGCTGACGTCGTCGGTCGGTCCGACGTCGAGGTCGCCGCGCACCGGCCGTCGTCCACAACCTCGACGTGGCCGTGCTGGAGCCGTGGCGGCGGACGTGCTCGGCTCGGCAGCGTGTCTCCTGCAGCCGCGATCCTGGATCTCCTGGCACCGTCCCGGTGCCTGGCGTGCCGCCGGCGGGCCCCACTGCCCTGGTGCCGCCGCTGCGCCGCGCAGGTGCGCCGGCTGGATCCGGCCTGCCGGCGGTGCGGTGCGG
>SKNO01000137.1 GCA_007120465.1 Nitriliruptoraceae bacterium | reverse complement strand
GTCAGCGGGGTGGCCCTCGACACCGAGCTGGCCGCGTACCTGCTCAACCCCGAGCAGCGCACCTTCGACCTCGACCGCCTCGCGCTCCAGCACCTCCAGCGCACGATCACCACCGAGGAGACCGACGAGGGCACGGACCAGCTCGCCCTGGAGGTCGACGAGGACGACCCCTGGGAGGAACGGGCCCTGACCGCAGAGGCCGTGCTCGAGCTGGCCGACCACCTCGGTGCACAGCTCGACGAGCGCGGTCAGCGCGAGCTGTCCGACCGGATCGAGGTGCCCCTGGCGCCCGTGCTGGCACGGATGGAGCGGGCCGGTGTCGCCATCGACCTGCACGTCCTCGACGAGCTGCGCGCCCGGCTGGCCGACCGCGTGGACGAGCTGGAGCGCGAGGTCCAGGACCACGCTGGACGACCCTTCAACGTCGGCTCCGGACCGCAGCTGCAGCAGGTGCTGTTCGAGGAGCTCGGGCTGCCCAAGACCCGCCGGATCAAGACCGGGTACTCCACCGACGCCGCCGCGATGCAGAACCTGCTGGGCCTGCACCCGATCGTGGAGGCGATCCTGGAGTGGCGCGAGGTGTCCAAGCTGCTCACCACCTACGTGGACGCGCTCCCGCCGCTGGTGGACCCCGACACCGGCCGGATCCACACCACCCTGTCACAGACGATCGCCGCCACCGGCCGGCTGTCCTCGTCTCACCCCAACCTGCAGAACATCCCGGTCCGACGCGAGGAGGGGCGGGAGATCCGGCGCGCCTTCGTGCCGGGGGAGGGGTTCACCGCGTTGCTGGTCGCCGACTACTCGCAGATCGAGCTGCGGATCATGGCCCACCTCTCCGGCGACGAGGGTCTGCTCGAAGCCTTCGGGTCCGGTGAGGACATCCACGCCACCACCGCCGCCAAGGTGTTCGACCTTCCCCTCGAGGACGTCGACGGTGCGCTGCGCGACCGCGCCAAGGCGGTCAACTACGGCCTCGCCTACGGGCTGACCGCCTACGGGCTGGGCCAGCAACTCCGCATCCCGCCCGACGAGGCGCAGGAGATCGTCGACGCCTACTTCGCACGCTTCCCGAAGGTGCGCTCCTTCCTCGACGACGCCGTGGCCGCCGCCACCCGCGACGGGTACACCACCACGCTGTTCGGTCGCCGCCGCTACCTGCCCGACCTGCGCTCCGACAACCGCAGTCGGCGCCAGATGGCTGAACGCATGGCGCTCAACGCCCCGATCCAGGGCACCGCGGCCGACGTGATCAAGCTCGCGATGATCGACCTGCAGCACGCTCTCGACCGTTCGGGCCTGGCCACACAGTTGCTGCTGCAGGTGCACGACGAGGTGATCCTCGAGGTCCCCGACGGCGAGATGGAGGCGGCCGAGGAACTGGTGGTGGGCACCCTGTCGGGGGTCGTGGACCTCGCCGTGCCCCTCGACGTCGACACCGCCTTCGGTCCAACCTGGTACGACACCCAGAAGCACTGACCCGGTCACCCCGATCGGCCGGCACCCCGCCGAGCGTCACATCGCGGCGCCCGGGTCGATGGCTCGGCCGCTGGACGGGCGAGCGACGGCGATGAGTGCGCCGACGATGCTGAGTGCGACCGGCAGGAGGACGATGAGGGCGGCTGCGGAGCCGTCCATCGTCGGTCGCGGCGTCGGGACACCGATGAGCGCCTCCAGTCCCAGGGCTCGTCCGAGCAGCACGGGCGTGGCCACACCGACGGTCAACCCCGTGACGACGGCGACGACCACCGGCGGCAGGAACTCCGCCACCACCAGCCCACCTGCCTGCCGTCGCCGGAGACCGAGCGTGTGGAGCAGTGCGAGTTGACGGGCACGTTCCGCGCTGGGCATCACGAGCAGAACGGCGACGGTGAGCGTCACGAACAGCACACCGATGCTGCCGCTCGCCCGGAGGACCAGGACGAGCCCGGCGTGGAACGCGGTGCCCGGTTCGAGCCACCGGTCATCGGCTGGGTCATCGACCGCCAGCGACGCGTCCAGCCCGCCCGCCAGACCGGTCACCGCCGCGGCCGCCACGACCACGAGGAGCGTCCAGATGGCCCCCGGACCCGAGCGGCTCGCCCGCGCCACGGCCAGGTAGCCGACGGGACCGCGCTCCGTCCGTCGCTCCGACTCGAGCCACCGGAGGGGGAGCGGGTAGAGACGCAGGATCAGCAGACCGGCGGCGACCGCGAGGAGCAGCGGCACCGATGACAGCAACGGATCGACGTCGACGCCGCTGAGGCCGCGCTGCCGTGCCACCGCGACGCCGACGACCGCGACCAGGGCCACCGATGCCTCCGTCGTGAGACGTTGCGGGGAGGGGCCAGGACGCGAGATCCGGGGTCGTCGGGCCACGGTCGCCCGTCGGGCCACCCAGGCCGCTGCCAACGGGACGGCGAGCATCCCGACGAGCAGCATCGTGACGAGCGTCGGGCCCGCCGTCGACGGGGGCAGCCCGTCGGCGCCGACCGCGAGCGACGAGGACCGGGCCAGGACGGCTGATGTCAGGGGGCGGTGCACGGCCCATCCCACGCCAGCGGCGGTCAGGACGACCGGAAGGCCCTCCGTGCCCGTCCGCAGCGCGATGCGCAGCAGCCCTCCGCCGCGCGCACGGAGCAGGTGCAGTTCCTGCTGTCGTCGCTGGACGATCAGGCCCGCGGTGGCGAGGAGCAGCATCACCCCCGCGCCGACGATCCCGCCCGTCGCGAGCGTGATGAGCGCGTGCACCGCCACGGATCGTTGGGCGACATCCTCGATGAGCCCGGGCAGCCGCGACTGGATCCGCGCACCGCTGAGCTCACGAGCGGTACGCACCCGCGCGACCGCCTCCTCGACGTCTGCCGCCCAGGTGGTGTCCATCCGGTCGACGTCGAACCGGACGCGGACCCTCGTCGTCGGAGCGAGGTAGGGCACCAGCCCTCGTTCCTCCACGAACCGGAACCCACCGGGGTCGGTCAGCAGCCCTGCCTGGAGCGCGCGGGGCTGGATCCCTCCGAGCTCCTGGATGACCGCCATCAGGTCGGGCTCGCGCAGCGCCTGGAGGTGTTCCCACACCGGGTCGTCAGGCACGGTGGGCACGAAGGTGCCCGTCACGAGCACGGTGGACATGGTGCGTGATTCGTCCTGATCCGGCCCGAGCCCGACGGTCCCCGCATGCAGGACGTACTCCCCCCCGACGGTCAGGCCGAGGGCCGCCGCGACATCCGGGGTGACGATGACCTCGACCACCTCCCCGGACGGGTCCGTCGCCGGCGCTCGCCCGTCGATCACGGTGATGTCCGCGGCGAGATCGGTCTGGGTGTAGAGCGAGACGACCGGGGCGAACCCGGCGGGCTCTCGGCTGACACCGTCACCGGTCAGCGACGCGCCCAACCCCTCGAGCTGGGAGATCTCCGTCCGCTGGAACCCCCACGCCTCCTCGACCAGCCCATCCAACGCGTCCGGGAGCACGTCGAGGACGACCCTGCGGAACGGCTCCGCGGCCGGAGCCGACGTGAGGGCCGTCCGGCTGGTCCTCGAGGCGATCAGATCCCGGTCGATGGACGGGGCGTCGCGCACCGCATCGCGGAGCGCGCCGTCGTCGAGGTGGTGGGACACGGAGCCCACGGCTGCCGTCACACCCACGAGGATCGCGACGATGAGCCACACGAGGGCCCAGGGGCCGACGTGGGCGCGCAGGCGGGTGAGGAGCGTCATCAGGGGCCACCGATCCGCAGCACGCCACGGGCGATCTCCTGCGGGGTACGGCGTGCGACGAGTGCCCCGAACAGGGCCGCGACGGTGAGGAGGCCGATGGCCGGGATCTGCAGCGATGCCGGCGCCCACGCCATCACCGGTTCGGGGACCGGGACCGCACCGGTGGGGGTGAGCACCAGCGACGGGCCCATCGTGGCGGCAACGCCGAGGCCGACACCGAGCCCGGCGAACACGCCGAGTCCTGCCAGCGTGCTCTGCTCGACCATCATCGCGCGGGCCAGCGTCGGTGACGACGCCCCCAGCGTGTGGAGGATCGCCAGCTCCTCTCGACGTTCCGAGGCGGTCGCGCGGGCATCGACCACCAGCCCGAAGGCGGCCAGGGCGATCGCCGCGATCGCCGCGGCCCAGAGCGTCAGGACCGTGCCTGACCCCAGGGGGTCGGCCAACCGACGTTCGGCCTCCAGCCGGCGGTCGACGATGGTGAGCTCCGCTGCCTGCGCTGCCTCGGCGATCCGGTCCCGCGAGGAGGCGGTGAGCCATAGCTCGTCGGCGCGTGGGGTGCCCTCCAACCCATGGAAGCGCAGCTGCGACAGCCACGCCAGGTCGACGGCGATCGCCTCCTCGTTGCCGGCCCCTGGGAGCGAGGCCACGGTCCCCGCGACCACGACCGTCGTGCCTCGCAGATCCACCTCCGCGCCAACGTCTTGGACACCGGCCGCCGCCACGGCAGCCTCGGTGAACAACGCGGCGACGGGTGGGATCTCCTGCGGTTCGGCGAGCTGGAACACGACCCGCTGGGGCGGGTGCTGGCCCGGCTGGACCGTGAGCCTCACCCCGCGCGCCGGGTCGAGCTCGGGGGTCAGCCGCTGCGCCCCGTGGAGCGGCGACGGTCGGGGTTCGAGCTCCCAGGCGCGCGGCACCTCCAGGAGCTCGGACCCTCCCTGCGCGTCGATCGCCACCAGTTCGGAGAGCTCCCACCGCAGCTCGACCGGCCCGGCGTCCGGATCCGCGAGGAGGTCGAACAGGGCCGGACCCTGCCGGAGTTGGACGTCGCCGCGGATCCCGACGAGGGTCGTCGTGTCCCCCGCGAGGTCGACGTCGAAGCTGACCGTCCCGCCGACGTCGGGACGTGGGAGCGACACCGCAGAGACCAGGCCCTGGGCATCCGCGACGTACACCGCGGGTGGGCCGGCGTCGAACAGCTCCGGGGCACCATCCGTCTCGACGGACAGGCTCCCCCGGATCCGCCGCGTGTGCGGTGGGAGCTCGATCCCGTCTGCGACGGGGCGTCCCTCCGTGAGCACCTCGAAGGGGGTGCCCGCCGACCGCTGGGCGAGATCCGCGCGCAGTCGGACGACGTCGGCCGCGTCAGCGCTTTCCATGGCGAGCAGTGGGACCCGGCCGACGTCCGCGAGCAGCACGGATGACCGCTCGACAGCCATCATCCCCTCGACGTCGGGAAGGCCGGCGAGCGCCTCCGAGGCCTCCGTGACCGCCTCCGCCGCACCCTCGAGACGGAGGTCGGCCCCCACCGCGTGCGCCGCCTGCTCCCACTGTGACCGCTGCCACGTCGTCGCGACGCTGGCGGCGAGGACCGCGGTGGCCACGGCGAGGACCAGCAACAGGACGGGTCCGGCATGGGGGCGACGGTCGGCCTGCCACGCTCCGAGCAGCCGTGGGAGGCGCTCACGGCGTTCGGCGAACCGGACACCCACCGTGGTGGCCACCGGCACGAGTCGCAACGCGACGACCGTCGCGGCCAGCACCGCCAGTACCGGCGCGGCGACGAGGATCGGATCGATCCCGAGACCTTCCACACCGCTGGGGAGCACCCCGGCGCCGTAGCGACGCAGTTGTGTCCAGGCCAGCACCGCCAGGGCGACCAGGGCGACATCGAGGCCCGCCCGCTGCACCGCGGCGGCACGGCTCGGACGCGACCGCTGCTGCTGGTCGGCCACCCACGTCCGGCCCCGCTGTGCGGCGGGCAGCGTCAGCGCGGCGGCGCAGCCTGCCGCGGCGAGCG
>SKNO01000263.1 GCA_007120465.1 Nitriliruptoraceae bacterium | reverse complement strand
GTCACCGCCGCGCTGGCCACCTCGACGACCTCGGCGACGGTGCGGGCGGAGTGGCGCACGACCGGCAGGGACGTCGAGGCCCGCCACACGAGCCCCTCGGTGCGTGCCCGCGCGGTCGCGAGCTCCCCGTCAGCTGCCTCGAGTGCCGCCGACGCCTGCGGCAGGTCCACATCCGCGAGCGCGCCACGGACCTCGCCCATGCTGGCGTGAACGGCCTGGAGCGATGCCCGGACCTCCAGGACCCCGAGCAGCAGCACCGCCCCGCCGATGACCGAGATCAACAGGAACCCGGCGAGGGCGGCGCGGGCCGCCCAGGTCACCGCGGAGGGGCGGCGCCGTGCGGTGTCGTCCTGCGGCGGTCCTGCGGGTCCCGGCTGTGAGCCGGGGAGGTCGTCAGCCCGCAGTGTCGGGCCCTCCCTGGCCCGGTGCGCGCCGGCCGACCCGGAAGGACAGGATGCCGAGGCCGATCAACCCGAGCGCGATCGCGGTCAGCAGGAGCGCGTCGACACCGGTCACGGCGAGCTGACGTTCCTCGGCAACGCCCAGGACCTCGACGCCGACCTCGTCCTCCTCCGCCTCGACCACCGCCGGCGCGACCTCGACCTCGGCGGGCGCGACGTGGACGTGGGAGTCCTGGACGACCAGGTCAGGCGGTGTCTGCGCCACCGCGGGGCCGGCGAACATCCCGACGAGCAGCGCGACGAGCAGCGCGGGCGTGGTGAGCGTGCGCATCTTCATCCTGCATCCTTCATCCCGTGCGCTTCGCCGGCTCTCCGCCGGACGATCGCGCTCCTTACCCGGTGCACGTGGACGCGCGATGAAGAGCCTACCTCCTCGTGCGCCGGTTCGGACGGACTTTCGGCTGGCGTCGATCCGTTGCCTCCATGCACGGAGACTCCGGCCGGAGGCTCGGCAGCGAGGTGGTCGGCACCGTTGGTGGTGTGGACAGGGGCCTTGGCAGGCAGCGCGGCGCGTGCTGCCTCGTCGTCGCGGTCGACGACCGCGGCGTGGAGCGTGGCGAGCAGCCGGTCCAGCGACCCGTTCGAGGAGATCGTCGGCTTGAGCCGCAGGATCTTCGGGTGCGGCGTCGGCAGGGGCTCCTCCGCCGGGGTGTGCAGCTCCTCGGCGAGCTTCTCCCCCGGGCGCAGGCCGGTGACCCGCACCTCGATGTCGGTCCCGACGCGGTATCCGGCCAGCGAGATCATCCGGTTGGCGAGGTCGACGATCCGGACCGGCTCGCCCATGTCGAGCATGAAGATCTCGCGGTCCTCGGCCAGCGCGGCGGCCTGGAGGACCAGCTGCACCGCCTCGGGGATGCTCATGAAGTACCGGGTCATCTCCGGGTGGGTGAGCGTGACCGGGCCGCCCTGCTTGATCTGGCGGACGAAGGTCGGCACGACGCTGCCGCGGCTGCCCAGCACGTTGCCGAACCGCACCGCACACCACCGGCTGTCCGCCGGCGCGCGGCACAGCACCACCTGCTCGGCGACCTGCTTGGACGCGCCCATCACGCTGGACGGGTTGACCGCCTTGTCCGTGGAGACGAACACCAGGTGGGTCACCCCGACCTGGCGGGCGACCTCGACGACGTTCTCGGTCCCGAGGACGTTGGTCGCGACCGCCTCGCGCGGGTGGTCCTCCAGCAGCGGGACGTGCTTGTTCGCGGCGGCGTGGAACACGATCTCGGGTCGCTCGGCCGCGAACAGCCGCGCGAGATCCTCGCGGTCGCGGACGTCGAGCAGTGCTGGCACCCCCTGCCCGTCGATCGCCGCGAGCGCATCGAACAGGTGGGTCTCGTCGCGGTCCAACACGACCATGCGGGCGGGGTCGTAGGCGGCGACCTGCCGGACGATCTCCGATCCGATCGATCCGCCACCGCCGGTGACCAGCACCCGGCGACCCACGATCATCCTCGCCACCGAGGCGAGGTCGGTGGCGATCGGCTGACGGCCCAGCAGGTCGTCGATCGACAGGTCACGCACGTCACGCAGCTGCGGCTGGCCGTGCATCAGCTCCGACACACTCGGCAGTACCTTCAGGGGCACACCCAGTTCCGCGACGTCATCCGCCACCCGACGCACCAGCGACGAGTCGGCCGACGGGATCGCGAGGAGCACCTGATCGACCGACAACTCCTCGCCGACGCGGCGCAGGTCACCGATCATGCCGACGATGGGCACGTTGGCCACCCAACGGCCGAGCTTGCGGGGATCGTCGTCGAGCATCGCGACCGGCTGGATGCCCGCTTCGGGCTTGCGGTCGAGCTCGCGGAGGATCGCCCCACCGGACTCGCCGGCCCCGACGATCAGGACCCGCAGCGCGTCGGGCCGCTTGCCGCGGTGGAAGGCGAACAGGCGCGACTGGAACCGCAGGACCCCGAGCAGCCCCGTCGCGATGACCCCACCGGTCAGGGCGACGGACAGCGGCACGTGCCGGTCGACCAGCACCCAGGCGCCCAGCACGACGGTGACGATCCCCCCGGCCGTGAGGATCCGCTGTGCCTCGAAGATGCTGGCGTGCTGCCACACCGGGCCGTACAGCCCCGCGATCCGGTTGGCGATCAGGTGCAGCACCACCGCCACGGGCAGGAACCGCAGGAACCCCGCCCAGGCGTACGACGGCACGTCGAGCTCGTAGCGGAGGACCAGCATGATCCCGAACGCCATCGCCACGAGGACCGCGTCCAGCAGCAGCAGGGCCACGTCACGCGGCCCGCGGACGGACCGCTGCGCGATGGCGCTCCACCAGCGACGGGCGCCGGGTCTGCGGTGGTCGGTGTCGGTCGAGATGGCGGTTCCCCCGTGCTAGCGGTGCGTGGACTCGACCAGCCCCGCGGCGCGGAACTGGTCGATGGTGGCGGTGACGTCGTGAGTTGCGGTCGCGCGGTCGACGGCGAACACCTCGGCGATCGCCGTGACGAGCTCGTCGATCGTGGTGGTGCCGTCGCACAGCTCCCAGATGGCTCGCGCCGTGGGGTTCAGAACGTAGGTGGTGCCCGACGGGGTGACGAGGACGGTGTCGTCGCCGTCGTCCTGGAGCGACACGTCGGGCCGGCGGGCCGGGAGCTGCCGCAGGTCGGTGCTCATGAGGCGCTCCTCTCCAGCGCGCGCTCGAGGTGATCGGCCATGCCGCCACGTGCGGCGAGGGCGACCGCGTCGGCCCGGGAGTGCACATCGAGCTTGCGGAGGATGCGGTGAACGTGGGTGCGCGCGGTCTCGGGCGAGATGAACAGCGTGGCCGCGATCGCGTCGTCGTCCTGTCCGTCGATCATCAGCCCGTACACCTCACGCTCGCGCCGCGTCAGGGCCTGGAGCCGCTCGGCCGCCTCCGCGGCGTCACGCCGCCGCTGGATCAGCCGGCGCAGCAGCGGGCCCAGCATCGCGGGCGGCACCACCGACTCGCCGCGGGCCGTCGCGCGGATCGCCTCGGCGACCCCCTCGAGCCCCCCGGCACCGGTGGCGTAGCCGTCTACCCCGGCCTCCACCGCCTCCAGCAGGTGGTCGTCGTCGGGGGTGTGGTCGAGCAGCAGGGTGCGGGGCCGTGGCGTCCGGCGACGCACCAGCTCGCAGATCTGCGGGACGCTCGAGCGCATCGCCGCGGAGAGCAGCACCACCTCGGCGCCGGTGCGCTCGAGCTGCAGCAGCGTCGAGGTGACGTCGTCGGTCCGGGCCACCACCTCGAGGTCGGGCTGCGCATCGAGGCCGTCCGCGAGTGCCTCGCGGAGCAGGCGGCGCGGATCGGCGAGCACGAGGCGGGTCACGACGCCACCTCCTGCACCGTCAACCCCACCAGCCTGCTCCTCGGGCGGACGGGGGACGGGTCAGCCGGTCGGTCGGCGAGCCTGGTGACCAGTTCCGACACGCTCACGTCGGCATCGACGCATCCGTCGACGGGCACGTCAAGGTCAGCCGGGAGGCGCCCGTCGATCAGGGCGAGGACCCGTCCGGTCGCGGCCGCACGGATGTCGGCGGCTCGCTGCTCGACGGCCGCACCCTCCGTCACCAGGTCGAGCACCACCACCTCACCGTCGAGGGAGCGGAGGTCCGACGCCGGATCCAGCACGCGGAGGGTGAGGGCATGGCGCGCACAAGCCACGGCGAGCGCCTCCCCCAGCGCACGGTCGGGCGTGATCAGCACCCCTTCCGCGCGCGCTCCATCCTGTTCGACCGGCACCACGCCGCCCCCCATCTCTTCGTCCTGACCGCGGCCTCATCCTGTCGCCGCCCCCGACCGCGATCGACACAGACGCTGTGCGGGTTCCTCTGAACCGTTCGTCGTTCCCTTCGTAACCGTGAGCGACCCACTCGGGTGGGCCGCCACTGCCGAGGCTGCCGCGCGTGGTGGGGCGTCGTCAAGAGCCCTTATGTGCTTCCGCAGCCGTTGGCTCGTCGGATGGGACCCTCTTCGCCGGGGGCCAGGTGACCGCGCCGGTGTCACGGTGGCCATGCGAGGCCGTAGGCGGGCCGCTACGGCTGACTGACCGGGATACGAGCTGGCGACGGCGGCGGTCGACGGCCACTTGGATCGCCCCGAACAATCGCACCGGACCGTGCATCCAACGCGCCCGCCTGCAACGCTCCGTAGCCACCGTGAACACATCGTCAGCGTGCCGGTCGCAGGAGGCGACACTCGACATCGCGACGACGCCCGAACGGATCGGTCACGTTACTCTGCCCCATCTCGACGACGTGCGACTCGAAGGAGGTCGGTCGGTGGACGAACACAGGAACCACCCACCTCGAGCACGTCGCCTCGTGTGGTGTGCACCGACACCCCGATGAGTGATCTTGTGCGTGACCCTGGCACCTCGGTGCACGAGCCACCAACGACGATCCCGTGGAGCCACACCACGAGGACGTTCGCAGCGCTCGGTCACACCTTCCGGATACGCACCACCGACACGCGGCTCGGGGCGTACCTCGATGACGTCCTGGCCGGACTGTCCGCACCGGAAAGCGTGTCACCGGAGACGACCTACTCGTTCGTCACCACGGACTCAGAACCGTGGCCATACGCCCTCTGGGTCAACGGGGAGCGGATCGGCAGTTCCGGCAGCGGTGCATACATCCTCGATTACCTGTTCTGGCACGTGAACCGGCATGCGATCGAACGGACGCCCAACCTCCTACTCCTTCACGCAGCAGGAGTGGAGCGAGACGGTGTGTGCGTCGTACTGCCGGCTGCCATGGAGAACGGCAAGACGACCCTGACGGCCGGTCTCATGCGATCCGGATTCCGCTACTACACGGACGAAGCGGTCGCCATCGATCCTCAGGATCTCAAGGTCACGCCGTACGCGAAACCGCTCTCGATCGACCCGGGATCGTGGGGGGTCCTGGCAGATCTGGAGCCGGACATCGATGAGTCGGTGCGACCGCTGGTCGTGAAGCAGTGGCAGGTGCCCGTCACCTCGATCGCCGCAAGTGGGCTCGCGGAACCCTTGATCCCACGGCTGATCATCAACCCGCAGTACCGCGCCGGTGCGGTCACCGAACTGCGTCCCGTGCGGCGAGCCGAGATGCTCGTCATGCTCATGGACCTGACGTTCAGCTTCCGCGAAGATCCCGCACGCAACATGGCGGTGTTGGGCGAGGTCTTGGCTCGCTGCGATTGCTACCACCTGGTGGTCGGGGACCTCGAGACCGCCTGCGCACTGGTCAGCGATATCGTCGCCCGACTCAGCGGTTCGACAACGAGGAGTTCAGTGTGACGCGTGGGGACGCCATCCAGATGCACGATCGGCCGGCGCGCGATCCGCAGGTCGCCTTCGTC
>SKNO01000165.1 GCA_007120465.1 Nitriliruptoraceae bacterium | reverse complement strand
CGTGGGGACGTGAGGTCGTCGCGCCCCACCTGCCCGAGGAGGTCGGCGTGCTGCCGACCCACGTGCACCTCGGCAAGGGCTGCTACCCGGGGCAGGAGGCCGTCGCCCGGATGTGGATGCTCGGTCGGCCGCGCCGTCGCCTCGCGCTGGTCCGCGCCGTGGACGGCGCCCTCGAGCCGGGCACGCAGGCCGGTTCGGGACGCCGGACCGTGACGATCACCTCGGTGGACCCCCACGACCCGGCGTGTGCGCTGGCGTTCGTCCCCGGCGATGCGCAAGCGGGGACCACCGTCGGCGACGACGAGCTCCACGTCGAGGTGGTCCGGCTGATCGGTGACGAGCCGCACCCGCCCGGTCACGATCCGGGGGTGGTGCAGCGCCGTCACAAGCCGCGGGGCTGACCGGACGGCGTCCGTCGCATCCGGCCAGCCGCAGCGGACCGGGGAGGGCCGCGGCCGGCGGCAGGGTCAGGCGTCGAGCTGGCGGATCGCCGCGAGCACCTGGTCGGCGTGCTCCTTGGGCTTGACCTGCGGCCACACGGCGGCGACGGTGCCGTCCCGGTCGATCAGCACCGTGGAACGCAGCACCCCCTCGAACTCCTTGCCGTACACCTTCTTCACGCCCCAGGCGCCGTAGGCGTCGATCGCCTGACGCTCCGGATCGGCGAGCAGCCGGTGGGGCAGGTCATACTTCTCGGCGAACCGGGCGTGGCTGGCGGTGTCGTCCGCGGAGATCCCGAGCACCACCGCTCCGAGCTCCTCGAACTCGGCCCACTGGTCCCGGATGCCGCAGGCCTGCGTGGTGCAGCCGGGCGTGTCGTCCTTGGGGTAGAAGTACACGACGACGGGGGTGCCCCGCAGTCCCTCGAGCGCGACCGGCTCAGCGTCCTGGTCGGGCAGGGTGAACGTGGGGGCGGGCTGGCCGACCTCGAGCATGTGGATCCCTCCTGGTGACGCATGGCGCCCAGGACGGGCCGGGGCGATCCGACGCGGGTGGCTGCTGCTCGCGCATGGTACGCCGACGGCGGGCCGGGTTCGTCGGGACGGAGGCACTGGGTACGGTGCGTCCCGGCGGGCCGCGCGGTCCCCGCGGACCCCCGGGCAGGAGGCAGCCTCATGAGCGACGAGACCCTCGAGGTCTTCATCGAGGTCCCGATGGGCTCGCGCAACAAGTACGAGTGGGACTTCGAACGCCAGACGTTCGTGCTCGACCGCATGCTGTTCACCGCGGTGCGCTACCCCGGGGACTACGGGTTCATCCCGGAAACCCTCGCCCTCGACGGTGACCACCTCGACGCGATCGTGATCCTGGGCGAGCCGAGCTTCCCCGGCTGCACGATCAACGCGCGCGTGCTCGGCATGCTCGACATGAGTGACGACAAGGGTCCCGACGAGAAGATCCTGACCGTCGCCGACCACGACCCGCGTTGGCGCAACCTGCGGTTCCTGAACGACGTGCCGAAGCACCTGCTCGACGAGATCGCGCACTTCTTCGGCATCTACAAGGACCTCGAGCGCAAGCTCGTGGAGGTCCGGGACTGGGAACCGCGCGAGAAGGCCCTCGAGGTGATCGAGGACGCCAGGAAGCGCTACGAGGGGCCCGTCGAGATCCGCCAGTACCCCGGCTGAGCAGGACCCAGCGCACGGCCGGAGCCTGTGCGCACCGGCGTCGTCACCCGCGCCCGAACAGCCCGCGGCGCTTCTTCTTCGAGGAGGTGTCCGAGCCGGCCGGACGCGGCGGCGACGGCCGGGGCGGCGGTGGGGGCTTGCGGTGTCCCTCGTCCGGTTCGACCGACAGGCGGCTGAGCTCACGGAGGAACTCGGACACGTCGTTGTCGTCGCCGCGCTGGGTCCGCGGCTCGGAGGGCTCGGCCGCGTCCGCGTCCTCCTCCGGCCAGAGCCGTGCCGCGTCCGCAGCCTCCTCCTGTCGACGTCGCGCCTCGGCAGCCTGCCGTTCGGCCGAGGTGTCGCGGATCCGCTCGGGGGAGGACGACCCGCCGGAAGGTGGCCCCGTCCCGCCTGGCGGCAGCAGGGCGTTGAGACCGCGGCCGAGGCCGGTGCGCCGACCCGGCGGTGGCTCCCCGGCCGAGGCCGCATCGGGCTCGGTGTCCGGCTCGCGGGCCCCGTCGCGGTCGGCCTCCTCGTCCCGTGGGACCGGCCTGCGCGGCGGGGTGGGGGTCTCCACCTCGAACTCGAGTTCGCGGGCGAACGCCGCGCCGGTGCCTGCCTCGTCGCCGGCGACCGTGGCCCCCTCGTCGGCGCCCGCGACCCAGACCTCGGGTTCCTCGGCGCCCTCCGGTGCCGGCCTGAGCCATGGACGCTCAGTGGCGTCGTCCTCGGCGGCCGGCTCCTCGGCCACGTCGGCCGCCCCGGCCTCGTCGGGCGCCTCGGCCTCGTCGGGCGCCTCGGCCTCATCGGCCGCCTCGGCCTCGTCGGGCGCCTCGGTCACGTCGGCCGCC
Source organism: Nitriliruptoraceae bacterium (assembly GCA_007120465.1). GTDB lineage: Bacteria > Actinomycetota > Nitriliruptoria > Nitriliruptorales > Nitriliruptoraceae > CSSed11-175R1. Next base: position 15,987 of record SKNO01000165.1, on the reverse strand, counting down.
TCGGTCGACGGTGGTACGGGCTGCTCGTACGCCTCGGGGGCATCGACCTGGGTGAGGTCCTCCACCTCGCCGAGCCCGAGCGCATCCTCGAGCGCGGCGCCGATCTCGTCCCGCGGCAGGCGGACGTGGACGATACCGAGCAGGCTGAGGCCGTAGACGATCCGGGCGGCCTCGAACTCGCCGTAGCCGAGGTCGGCGGCCAGCGCCCGCACGCTGCGCTCCCCGTCGACGCTGGCCAGCACGGCGAACTCGTCGGGCTCCAGGGCCGCGCTCGCGGTGGCGGCGCCGGTGCGGAAGCTCGGGACCGCCTCAAGGTCCGGGATCACCTGCGAGAGTTCCTGCCACTCCTGCTGGCGGCGGGATACCTCGACGAGGGCGTCGTCGACGGACAGCGCGAGGGGGATGCCCTGGTGGGAGTCGGGCTCCTGCGGGGTGTAGACGTAGGCGCCGTAGCGCCAACGGATGATCTCGAACAGCGCGTCGAGCACCTGCTCCTGGACGAACACGCGCACCGCGTCGCGACGGACCAGGCCCCGCTCCACCAGCAGCGACCCGAGCAGGGTGTTCTCGCCGCCCTCCTGTTGGGCCTGGAGCGTCTGGGCGAGGTCCTCCGGGTCGAGCTCCCCCGCCCCGATCAGCCGGTCACCGAGCCGGGCGCGCGGGGTCGGGGACACCGCAGCGATGATGCGTCCGTCCTGGAACACGATCCGCCCGGGGCCTGCGGGCCCGTCGATCGCCAGGATCCCCGACGCGTCCTGGGCGGCCAGGGCACGGCAGACGTCCGCTGCCGTCGTCTCCACGAGGTCCCCACGCATGGCCGCAGGGTAGTGCAGCCGGTCGTTGGTCTCGGTCACCCGGACGTTCCCCTTCGCCGCGCGGTAGGTTGCACCCGCGGACCGTACCCAGCGGCGGTGCGAGGAGGACGGCATGTCGGAGGAACGGCTCGCGCGGGTGCTCGATCCCGCCTTCGTAGACGGGCTGGAGGAGCGGTCGACCACGGAACTGCGTGAGCGTCGCGCAGAGGCCGAGGCCGAGGAGGAGGCCGTCTCCTACGTCCGTCGGGTGTTGCAGGGGCGGCTCGACCTGCTCCGGGCGGAGCTGCGCCGTCGCCAGGACGAGGGCAGCGAGGAGGCCGGCGACCTGCTGGCGCAGCTCTCGGCCGTGCTCGCCGACGCCGGGGCCGGCGACCGCGACGTGATGGCCGCACGGGCGACGAGGTTGCGCGTGCCACCCGGGGTCGAGCACCTCCAGGAACGGCTCGATGAGGTCCTCTCCCACGCCACGCTCGATCAGGTGGAGGACGCCTCGGTCGACACCCTGGAGCGCTACATCGAACGGCTGGCGGAGCACGAGCGCGAGCTGTCAGGGCTGCGCCGGACGCTGTTCGAGCGCATCGACGCGCTGCGTGACGAGCTGGCCGCCCGGTACAAGGACGGGCGGGCCGCGGTCAGCGATCTCTTGACGGGAGAGCGATGAGGGCAGGGGCTGACGGCGCGGCGGCCCCATCATGACGGCTCCGCTCGTCGAGGTGACCCGCCGCGACGTGCGGACCGACCGCACGCTCGTCGAGTCGGTCCACCACGGCTACCTCGTCGTCACCGGACCGGACGGCGAGGTGCTCGCATCGCTCGGCGACCCCGACCGGGTGACGCTGGTCCGCTCGGCGGTGAAGCCCTTCCAGGCGACGGCGTGCCTCGAGTCGCTGGCCCTGTCGGGCGCGCGTCCGAGCCCGCAGGAGATCGCGGTCGCATGCGCGTCCCACCGGGCCGAGTCGCGCCACCTCGACGCGGTCCGCCGGCTGCTGCAACGGTCGGGCACCCGCCCCGACGAGCTGACCTGCCCGCCGGCGGTCGGGCTCGCCGACCCCGCGGCGCGCCCCGCTCGGATCCGGCACAACTGCTCGGGCAAGCACGCGATGTTCGCGCTGGCGGGGGTCGAGATGGGGGCTCCCGCCGGGACCCTGCTGGACCCCGACGGGCCGTTGCAGCAGGCGGTGCTCGGGCTGCTGGCCGAGGTGCTCGGGCCTCCGGTCGCGGTGGCCGTCGACGGGTGCGGAGCACCGGCGGTCGCCGTCCCGATCGCGGCGTTGGCGGCGGCCTACGGCCGGCTGGCCGTCGAGGACCGGTGGGCGGCCGTGCGCGAGGCGATGCTCGCCCATCCGGGTCTGGTCGGCGGTGAGGACCGTGCCGAGACCGCACTCCTCGAGGAGGGCGTGCTCGCCAAGCCCGGGGCCGAGGGGGTGTTCGGCGCCGGGTTCCGGGACGCCCGCGGCGGTGGCTACGGGGTGGCGGTCAAGGTCTTCGACGGTGCGCCCCGGGCGTCGTCGACCACGGTGGTCGGGCTGCTCGAGGCCATGGGGATCGTGCCGGTCGGCACCTGGACGGCGCCGCCGCCGACGGGTGGCGGCCGTCCCGTCGGGGAGATCCGCCCGAGCGCCCGGGTGACGGGGCTGGCCGGTGAGCTGCCGCGCCTGCGCCGGTGAGGGGCGGTGCACCGGCGCACAGGTGCTCACGACTGATACCGTGTGCTTGCGAAGGTGAGCGTTCGCCCGGATGGCCGGGACGCCGCCGACCGACGACCGGAGGGGCAGGGTGACCGAGGATCGCACACCGGACCCCTCCGTCGGTGAGGGCGCCGAGCCGATCCCCGACGAGCACCACGGCACGATCGACGAGCTCGGGGCCTACATCCGGCGCCAGCGAGAGTCCGCCCGGCTGTCGCTGCGCAAGCTCGCGAAGATCGCCGGGGTCAGCAACCCCTACCTGTCCCAGATCGAGCGCGGGCTGCGCAAGCCCAGCGCGGAGATCCTCCAGGCCATCGCGAAGGCGCTGGAGATCTCGAGCGAGACCCTCTACATCAAGGCGGGGATCCTCGAGGAGCGCGAACCCGACGAGGACCTCGAGACCGTCGTGGCGCGCGACCCGCACCTGACCGAGCCACAGCGCCAGGCCCTGATCGAGATGTACCGCTCCTTCCGGGCCCTCTCCGAGCTGCGCGAGCGCGCCGCGGCGCCGCGCCGGCGGGGCCTGCTCGACGCCGTCTCGGTCGGGGACGTCGACGACCGGGACCTCAGCGCCGCGAACCTCCCCGACGAGGACGGGTCCGCGTGACACCGGGCCGGCCGCCGGAGGGAATGTCCGGCGGGCCGACGCCGTTACGCGACAGGTGTCCGGGTCGTTGCGCGGAGTACCATCGTCCGGTGTCCGTTCGGCGCCTGCGCCCGCCGGTCCCGCCCCCCCGTCGCCGTGCCCCCTGCCCGCCGAGGTGAACCCCGTGATCGAGCTCCGCACCCATAACGAGGTCCCGACGGGTGCGGCCCGCAGCGAGTGGGAACTGCTCCTCGACGAGGACCCTCACGCCACGATCTTCCAGGGCCCCCGCTACCTCGCGTTGTGGCGGGAGGTGCTCGGGCAGCGGTCCCCGATCCGGGTGCACACGATCCACCGCGACGGCCGGCTGATCGGCGTCGTGGCCGACGCCAACGACCTCGAGGGCAGCCCCACCGGCCCGCAGGAGCTGCGCCGCTTCCTCGGCGGCACCGAGGTGACCGACTACCTCGGGCCCGTCAGCCGGGCCGAGGACCGCACCGACGTCGCCGACGCCTACCTCGCCAACCTCGCCACTGACGTGGACTGGGACGAGTTCGTCGCCGGCGGCCTGGCGGAGGCGAGCGGGTGGGCCGACGCGTTCCGTCGTGGCGTGGAGACCCACGGGCTCGCGCTGATCGAGGACGACGTCGAGGACGTGTGCCCGCGCGTCGACGTCACCGGGGGCCACGACGCGTACCTCTCGCGCCTGCCCGGGCGGCTCCGCCAGGAGCTGAAGCGCAAGACCCGCAAGCTCGGGCGCGACGCCGGCGACCTCCAGCTCGTCGAGGTGCCCGCGGCCGAGATCGAGGGCGCGATCGACGGCTTCCTCGACCAGGTCGCCGCGTCCCACCCGGAGAAGTCCGGGTTCTTCGAGCGGCCCGAGATCCACGACTGGTTCAAGGCCCTCGCCCACGAGTTCGCCAAGGACGGCATCTTCCGGCTCCACGAGCTGCACGTCGGCGGCCTGCCGGCGGCCGCGACCGTCTCCCTGGTCCACCGGGGCTGGTGGGGGCTGTACAACTCGGCCTTCGACCCGAGCCTCGGGTCGCTCGCCCCCGGCATGGTGATCGTGAACCTGCTGGTCGAGCAGGCGGCCGGCGAGGGCTGCCGGGTGTTCGACCTGCTGCGTGGCGACGAACCCTACAAGTACCGGTTCGGGGCCGAGGACCAACGGCTCGAGCGCCTGACCATCGGACGGGGCAGCCGGTGAGCCGCGTCGCCGCCCCGGTCGCCAACCCGGACGCCGAGGTGTCCCGGGTCGCGCTGCTGAGCGTGCACACCTCCCCGCTCGCCCAGCCGGGCACCGGGGACGGGGGCGGGCTGAACGTGTACGTCCGCGAGACCGCGACGCGGATGGCCGCCCGCGGCGTGCACGTCGACGTGTTCACGCGCTGGGCGGACCCCGACCTGCCGGCGACCGTGCCGCTGGCCGACGGCGTCGACGTCCACCACATCGACGCCGGACCGCGGCGCCCCCTCGCCAAGGAGGAGATCGCCAACCAGCTGTGCGGGTTCCTGCTGGCCCTCCAGCGCCACCCGGCGGCGGGCTCCCACGACGTGCTGCACGCCCACTACTGGCTGTCCGGGTGGGTCGGCCGGCGGCTGCGTGAGCGGTGGGGGACCCCGCTGGTCCAGACCTTCCACACCCTCGGGGTGCTGAAGAACGCGACCCTCGCGCCCGGTGACGTCCCCGAGCCGCCCCTGCGCCTCGCGGCCGAGCAGCGGGTCGCCCGCGACGCCGACCGGCTGCTGGTGCTCACCTGCGGCGAGGCACGCCTGCTCCACCAGCGCTACGGCATCTCCGGCACGAACCTCACGGTCGTGCCGGCAGGTGTGGATCTGGACCGCTTCGTGCCCCGCCCGGCGGCGCCGTCGGGGCGCCCGCCGGAGCTGCTGTTCGTGGGACGGCTCCAACCGTTGAAGGGCCCGGACGTGGCCGTGCGCACCCTGGCCGAGGTGCGCCGCTCCGTCCCCGATGCCCGCCTGCGGATCGTCGGTGGGACCTCCGGCAACGGCGAGGGCACCACCGGTCCGTCCCAGCTGCGCGCGCTCGCGCGGGAGCTCGGGGTGGCCGACGCCGTCGAGATCGAGCCCGCGATCGACCAGGCGGAGCTCGTCTGGCGCTACCACGACGCCGACGTCGTGCTGGTGCCCTCCCGCAGCGAGACCTTCGGGCTGGTCGCCCTGGAGGCCCAGGCCTGCGGGGTGCCGGTCGTCGCGGCCGCCGTGCCGGGGCTGGAGGCGGTCGTCGGCGACGGAGGCACCCTGGTTCCCGGTCACGACCCGGCCGATCACGCCGCCGCGGTGGTGCGCTACCTCGACGACCCGGCGTCGGCGTCTGCCGCGTCGCGGGCGGGGGTCGCGTCCGGGCGTCGGTCCTCGTGGGAGCGGACCGTGGACCGGCTGCTCACCGCCTACGGCGAGGTGGTGGCGGCCGGCGAGGCGGTCGCCGTGTGAGCTCCCACCGGGACCTGATCGTCGCGGGGCTGGAGGCCGCCGGGCTGCCAGCAGAGACCGTCGGTGAGGACCGCTGGATGACCCTGCTGGAGGGGGAGCACAAGCGCACGATCCCCGTGCTGCTCGACCTGGGGGAGCGGTCGCTGACCGTCACCTCGCTGCTGGCGGCCGCCCCCGACGAGGGCCACGCCGAGGTGTACCGCATCCTCCTGCAGCGCAACCAGCGGCCGCTGCCCGTGCACTTCGCCCTCGACGACGAGGGCGACCTGATCCTGGTCGGCCAGGTCCCGCTGGCGGCCCTCGACGAGGCCAGCTTCGACGCGCTCCTCGGCGCCGCGCTGACCCAGGCCGACGAGACCTTCGACCAGGTCCTGCGGGCCGGGTTCGCGAGCTACCTCGACGTCGAGCAGCGGTGGCGGGCGAAGGTCGGGCTGCCGCCGAACCCGGTCGGGCGGCCGCGCGGCTGAGTCCGGTGACGGCGGCGCGGCGGGGCGGTCGGCCGGTCGGTTCGAACCTCGATCACGTCGGTAGACCACCGGGCGCCGCCGACCGCCGTACGCTGGACAGGTCGTCGGGCCTCCCGGCGACCCACCCACAGGACCTCGGGCGAGGAGCGAGGCGTTGAAGGGCACGCTGGCGATCATCGGGACCGGCCGGATCGGGGAAGCCCTGCTGCGGGGCCTGCTGCAGGCGGGCACGATCGGGCCGGAGCAGGTCATCTGCACCGCGCGGCGCGAGGAGCGGTGCGTCGAACTCGAGCGTGCGCACGCGGTGAAGGCGACCACCGACAACCGTGCGGCGATCGAGGCCGCCGACGTGGTGTTCCTCGCCCTGAAGCCGCAGGTGCTGCTCGAGGTGATCGCGCCGCTGGCCGGCGCGTTCCGTCCCGACCAGACCGTGATCTCGGTGGCGGCGGGGACCACCACCGCCGCGATCCAGGACGCGATCCCGGGGGAGGTCCCCGTGGTGCGGGTGATGACCAACACCCCCGTGCAGGTGGACGAGGCGATGTCGGTGGTGTGCGCCGGCACGCACGCGGCCGAGTCGGACCTCGCGCTCGCCGAGGACATGATGGCCCACGTGGGGCAGGTGATACGCCTCCCCGAGACCCACCTCGATGCCGTGACGGCGCTGTCCGGGTCGGGGCCCGCGTACTTCTTCCTGCTCGCCGAGGCGATGATCGACGCCGGGATCCTCCTGGGGCTGCCCCGCGAGGTGTCCAGCCAGCTGATCGTGCAGACGATGGTCGGCAGCGCGAAGATGCTGCGCGACACCGGCAGTCACCCGGTCGAGCTACGCGAGATGGTCACCTCGCCGGGCGGCACGACGATCTCCGCGATCCGCGAGCTGGAGCGCGCCAAGGTCCGTGCGGCCTTCCTCGACGCGATCGAGGCCGCCAAGCACCGCGGTGAGGAGCTCGCCCGCCGGGCCTGATCCGGGGCGGCGGCTCGGCCGTCGGCCCGGATCGTGCTCGCCCGGTCCGGGCGAGACGCGCACGGGCGCGGGTCCGAACGGTCGTACCCTGGCAGCACGCCCTCCGGCGTGGGTGCGTCGCACCCACGCCGCTCCGATCCGCAGGTCCGCCGACCACGACGAGGTGCCCCGGTGCGTTCCGCTCCCATCCCTGCCCGGGCCGGGCTGCTGGCCCTCCTGGGGTTCGTCGTCCTCGCCGGCTGCACCGCCGACGGCGACGTCGAGGTGGAGGTCGCCTCGGTCCGCAGCGGCGAGGTCGCCCAGACGGTGGCCGCTGCCGCGCGCCTCGAACCGGCGGCGCGGGTGACCGTCAACGCGCCCATCGGTGGGGAGGTCGCGGAGCTGCTCGTCGGTGACGGCGACGTCGTCAGCGCCGGCGACCCGCTCGTCCGGCTGGCCTCCGACGCGCTGGACGACCAGGTGGCGCAGGCCGAGGCCGCCGTCGCCGCCGCGGAGAACGCGGCGGGCGGGGCGATGGGCGCGGGGTTCGACCTCGCACCCGTGGTGGGGGCCCTGCGGGCGCAGCTCGACGCGGTGTTCCCGCCCCTGCTCGGCGCGCTCCAGGACCAGGTCGCCACCCTGGAACGGGCGGTGACGGGGGCGGCGGACACCACGGCGGAGCAGCTCGCCGGGCTCGACCCCGAGGAGCTCGAGGAACTGGGGCTGGACCTCGCCCCCGAGGACCTGGCCGATGCGGTCGACCCGGAGGCGCTGCTCGAACCCCTCGACGACGCCCGGCGACGCCTCGCCGAGGCCGAGGCCGGCTACCGGGAGGCCCGCGCGCAACTGGTCCAGGCCGAGTCGCAGCTCCGCACCCAGACCCAGGCGGCCACCGCCGCCCAGGTCGCTGCCGTGCAGGCCCAGCGTGACCAGGCCGAGCTCGCCCTCGAGGCGGCACGCGCCCGGATCGACGACCTCGCGATCGTCGCGCCGATCGACGGGGTGGTGGAGCTGCACCGCGGCGACGCGGGCAGCGGCGCGATCCCGACGGTCCCCGACCTCGGAGGCTTCGGTGGGGTCGGTGACCTGGGCGGCGTCCTCGGCGGGGCGGCCGGCCCCAGCGCCTCGGGACCGGTGGCAGAGGGCTCGGGCGTCGGCGCCGGCCAACCGCTGCTCACGATCTACGACCTCTCGAGCTTCACCGCGCGGATCGACGTGGACGAGCTCGACATCGTCGACGTCGAGGTGGGCCAGGACGTGACGGTGCTGGTCGACGCCTACCCCGGGGCGGAGATCGGCGGGGTGATCCGACGCATCGCCCTCACCCCCGAGCGGCCCGCCGGCGGTGGCGCGATCTTCCCGGTCGAGGTCGAACTCACCGAGATCCCCGACGACGTCCGGCTGCGGATCGGACTCACCGCGTCGGCCGAGATCGAGGTGCGGCGGGTGCAGGGCGACACGGTCGTGCCCACGTCGGCGCTCCTGCGCCGGGGTGGCGAGGAGGTCGTGCACCTGCTGCGCGACGGTCGGGCGGTCCGCGTGCCGGTCGTCGTCGACGCGCTCGGCGACGAGTTCGCCGCGGTGAGCGGCGAGCTGGCAGCGGGGGACGAGGTCATCACCCGCGGTGTCGAACTGGTCGAGCACGGCGACGAGGTCGAGGTCGTGCGGTGAGCTCCGACGCCGTGCTCCTCGAGGCGCTCGACGTCACCCGCACCTACCGCCTGGGCCGGGACGTGCAGGTGCCGGCGCTGCGCGGTGTGAGCTTCCAGGTCGAGCGGGGCGACCACGTCGCGATCGTCGGCTCCTCCGGCTCGGGCAAGTCGACCCTGCTGAACCTGCTGGGGGCACTGGACCGGCCGACGAGCGGTGAGGTGCGCTACGACGGCCGGGACGTGCGGACGATGAGCGACGCGGAGCTCGCCGAGCTGCGCAACCGCCGGATCGGGTTCGTGTTCCAGTCCTTCCAGCTGCTGCCGCGCCTCTCCGCGGTGGACAACGTCGTGCTCCCGCTGGTGTACCGCCCGGGTGGCCGGCGGGAGCGCCGTGAGCGGGCGATCGCCGCGCTCACCGCCGTCGGGCTCGAGGACCGGTTGGACCACAAGCCCACGGAACTGTCCGGGGGGCAGCAGCAGCGGGTCGCGATCGCGCGCGCCCTGGTGACCGAGCCGTCGCTGGTGCTGGCCGACGAGCCGACCGGCAACCTCGACACCCGGACCGGCGACGAGGTGATGACCCTCCTCGAGGAGCTGCACTCCGAGCGGGGGACCGCGCTGGTCGTGATCACCCATGAGGCGGCGATCGCGGGCCGGGCGACGCACTGCATCGAGCTGCGTGACGGGCTGATCGTCGGTGACAACGGGGGCGGGGCGTGAACCTGCGTGAGACGCTGCGGGTCGCCCTCTCCGCCCTCGTCGCGAACCGCCTGCGATCGGCGCTGACCACGCTGGGGGTGCTGATCGGGGTGATGTCCGTCGTGCTGCTCGTCGCGATCGGGCAGGGGGCACGGACCGAGGTCACCGGCGCGATCGAGGGGCTGGGTTCCAACCTGCTGTTCGTGCTCCCCGGCGACGGCGAGTTCGGCGCGGCCCCGACGCGCAGTCAGTTCACCCTGGAGGACGTCGAGGAGCTCGAGCGCGAGCTGCCCGGTGCGGAGCGACGGGTGGCGGGCAGCGTCGTCGGTGGCGAGCCGATCCAGGCCGAGGGTGAGCGGGTCACCACGACGATCAGCGGGGTGAGCGCGGGCTACCTCGACGTCGTCGTGCGGGAGGTCGCCCGGGGCCAGTCCTTCGCGGAGTCCGACGTCGCGGTGGGTCGTCGTGTCGCGCTGCTGGGTGCCGGCATCGCTGACCGGCTGTTCCCCGGGCAGGACCCGATCGGCCGGACCGTGACGATCGGCAGCATCCGCTTCCGGGTCGTCGGCGTGCTGGAACAGGTCGGCGGCACCGCCTTCGGTCCCGACCGTGACCGCGACGTGTACGTCCCGGTCACCGCCGCCCAGCGGTTGTTCGCCACCCAGCGCCTGGACGCGATCTTCGTGCGGGCCACCTCGACCGCGACGGTGGAGGAGGACCGCCAGGTGGTGGAGCAGGTGCTGGAGCGCCGGCTCGAGCCGGACTCGTTCAGCGTGCTCTCGCAGGACGACATCATCGGGGTGGTGGGCGACATCCTGCAGATCCTGACCCTCGTGTTGGCCGCGATCGCGGGCATCTCCCTGCTCGTCGGCGGGGTCGGGGTGTCCAACATCATGCTGGTGTCGGTCAGCGAGCGGACCCGCGAGATCGGGCTGCGCAAGGCCCTCGGGGCGCGGACGACGGACATCACCCGGCAGTTCCTGCTGGAGGCGATGGTGCTGACCGGGCTCGGTGGCGCGGTGGGGCTCGCGGCCGGCATCGGGCTGGCCGAGCTGGTGGCGCTGTTCGCGCCGATCCCGGCGGAGGTGACGCTGTGGTCGGTGCTGCTCGCCCTCGGGGTGTCGGTGGGGGTGGGGCTGGTCTTCGGCGTGCTGCCCGCGCGCCGGGCCGGACGGCTCGACCCGGTCGAGGCGCTCCGGCGCGACTGAGCGGTGAAGGGGTCACGCTCGGCGCGCGGATAGTCTCGGCGCGGGACGCCGTGACGACGACGAGGAGCGCCGGGTGGCCGGAGAGGGGCCGGGAGCGGTCGGACGGGTGGCGCTGGTCTGGGACGAGGCCGTCGCCGGGTACGACTTCGGGTCGGGACACCCGCTGGCGCCGGTCCGCGTCGAGCTGACCATCGACCTGATCCGCCGCTGCGGGTTGCTCGGTAACGGGGTCGACGAGTTGCGTCCACCACCGATGGACGAGGCCCGGTTGTTGCGGGTACACCGCGACGACTTCGTCGACACCGTCAAGCGCCTGTCGGCCGACCCCACCGCCATGGCCGAGCTCGAGTACGGCCTCGGCGCGGGGGACAACCCCGCCTTCCCGGGGATGCATCCGGCCTCCCTGCGGGTGTGCGCGGCGTCGGTCGAGGCGGCCCGGCAGGTGTGGGAGGGGCACTCCGACCACGCCTTCAACCCTGCGGGGGGCCTGCACCACGCGATGCCGGCACGGGCGGCCGGGTTCTGCATCTACAACGACCCGGCGATCGCGATCGACTGGCTGCTGGAGCACGGGGCGGAACGGATCTGCTACATCGATGTTGACGTGCACCACGGTGACGGGGTCGAGGTGATGTTCCGTGACGACCCCCGGGTGCTCACCATCTCCCTCCACGAGTCGGGCCGGTTCCTGTTCCCCGGCACCGGTGCCGCCGACGACATCGGCGGCCCCGATGCGCTCGGCAGCGCCGCGAACCTGCCGATGCACCCCGGTACCACCGGCGAGGTGTGGTTGGGGGCGTTCGACACGGTGGTGGAACCGCTGGTCCGGGCCTTCGCCCCCGACGTGCTGGTCACCCAGCTCGGCTGCGACACCCACGCCTCCGACCCGCTCGCCCACCTCGCCCTGACCGTCGACGACATGGCGGCGGTCTACCGGCGGCTCCACCGGCTCAGCCACGAGGCAGCAGCAGGCCGCTGGGTCGCGCTCGGCGGTGGGGGCTACCAGCTGGTCAGCGTCGTCCCGCGGGCCTGGACCACCGCGTTCGCGGAGATGTCGGGTCGCGGCCTGCCGATCGAGACGCCGATGCCGTGGCAGGAGTTCGCGGTCGAACGGACCGGGGTCACCCCGCCGCGCTCCTTCACCGACGATCCGGTGCGGACCTCCGAGGGGATGCTCCGCCAGGCCCGTCAGACCGCGGAGGAGTCGGTGCGGGCCCTCCGCGAGCTGGTCCTCCCGCGTCACGGCGCGCGCTCCTGATCCTCGCGCCGGTGACGTGGCGGCGGGAGCCGTTCGTGGACGGGCGACCACGCAGCGTGCTGCTCGGTCGCGCCGCGGGTGCAGGCAGCGCGCAGCCGCTGGCCCCCAGGAGCCACGCGTTGCACCTGTTGCTCCTGAGGTAGGACCGTGGTCACGTTGTGTAGTGGGCCCCGGGTTCGGCGGGGTTGCGGTGGTACCTTCCCGTCATGGGCGACACCCTCCTCACCGCCGCGGAGGTTGCCGAGCAGCTCCGCGTCTCGACGATGACCGTCTACCGGCTGATCCGCCGGGGCGAGCTCCCTGCCGTGCGCGTGGGTCGCAACTACCGGGTCCGCGAGCGTGATCTGATCGCCTTCCTCGACGCCCAGGTGGTCGATCCGGCGACGATGGACCTCGACGATGTCGAGGACGAGGCCGACGGGGCCTGACGGCGGGCGGCACCACGGCCGCCGACGCGGGACGTGGCCGAGCGACCACGTCGTCGGTCGTCGCGGGCACGCCGGTCTGGTTCACTGCAGACAGGTCCGCTCCTTCACCACCCTCAGGACGCCCCCGTGCTCGACGGTCGCCGTGTGCTCATCACCGGCATCGCCGGTCCGCTCGCTGGTCGGGTCGCCGCCGCCCTGGAGGCGCGGGACGACGTCCGGGAGCTCATCGGCGTCGACGTCCGCGAGCCTCAGCACGACCTGCGTCGCACCGAGTTCGTGCGGGCCGACGTGCGCAACCCGCTGGTCGCGCGCGTCCTCGAGGTGTCGGAGATCGACACCGTCCTGCACCTGAGCACCACCTCCGGCCCGGTCGCCGCCGGGGGACGCGCCCGCATGAAGGAGATCAACGTCATCGGGGCGATGCAGCTCCTGGCGGCCTGCCAGAAGGTGCCCACGTTGCGCCGCTTCGTGCTGAAGTCCTCGACGGCGGTGTACGGGTCGGAGCACACCGACCCGGTCAGCTTCCGCGAGGACGTCGGCTCGCGGACCCCACCGACCCACGGCTTCGGCAAGGACGTCGCCGAGGTGGAGGGTTACGTCCGTGCGCTGGGTCGGCGCCGATCGGACGTGGACGTCACGATCCTGCGGTTCGCGAACCTGCTCGGCGGGCGTATCGACGGCGCCTTCGAGGCCCTGTTCGGCCTGCCCGCCGTGCCGTCGGTGCTCGGGTTCGATCCCCGCCTGCAGTTCTGCCACGAGGAGGACGCGGTCGCCGTGATCGAGCGGGCCGCGACCGAGGACCACCCGGGGACCTTCAACGTGGCCGGCGACGGGGTGCTGTACCTGTCCCAGTGCGCACGGCTGGCCGGTCGGGTGCCGGTGCCGGTCCCGCTGCCCTTCGTCGCGGGCGTCGCCTCGCTCCTGCGGCGCACCGGACGGGCCGACATCGCCAGCGACCAGCTGCGGTTCCTGCAGTTCGGCCGGGTCGCCGACACCACCCGGTTGCGCGAGGTGATGGGCTACACCCCCCGCTTCACGACCCGGGAGGCCTTCGAGGACTTCGTCCGCCGGCGCCGGATCCGCGGCGTGATCCAACGCGACGAGGTGATCCGCTGGGAGCGCGAGCTGTACGACTTCATCCAGCGCAAGGGACAGGAACGCTTCCTCGCCGCTCGCGAGCGGGCCGAGGACCGGCAGGGTGGCTCGTGATGGAGCAGCACGCCGAGGTCATCTCGATCGCCGACGCGCGGGACGCCCGGGCGCGGGAGGGTGCGACCCGTCCTCGGTGCGCCGCGACGACCGCGGCCGACCGCCCCTGCCGCAACTACGCCACCGACGGGGACCTGTGCCGGGTGCACGCCGTGCAGGGTCGGCAGGGCCGGGGACCGGCGAGCGACGACGCGGCCGACCGTGACGTCCCCCGGCCCGACGCACCGGCCGCCGACGCTGATGATGGGCCCGGCACCACCGCCGGGGACGAGGACCTGGGCCGGCGCCGGGTCGCCGACGAGGCCGGTCGGCGGGGGTGGGGGCCGGTCGTGGACGCCCTCGGTGCCGTCGAGGGGCTCGTCGGCGGGGACCTGGCCGGGGCGCTCGAGGAGGTCCTCGCGTTCGTCCGGAGGCGGCTGACCGGCGACTACGAGATCGACGAGTTCGGTTTCGACGAGGACCTGACGGTCAACCTGCTGGCACCGTTGATCCGCCCCCTGCACCGGCACTACTGGCGGGTCACCTCGCACGGCACGGAGCACCTGCCGACCTCCGGTGGCGGGCTCGTGGTCGCCAACCACGCCGGGACCCTGCCCGCCGACGCGATCATCACGCGTCTCGACATCTTCGAGCACACGGGCCGGCACGCCCGGGAGCTCGGTGCCGATCTGGTCTTCCGCACGCCCTTCGTGGGCGAGCTGGCCCGCAAGACCGGTGCCACCCTGGCGTCGGGCAGCGACGCCGACCGCCTGTTGGAGCGCGGCGAGCTGGTCGCGGTGTGGCCCGAGGGGTTCAAGGGCCTCGGCAAGCCCTGGAAGGACCGCTACAAGCTGCAGCGGTTCGGACGTGGCGGGTTCGTGGCGACGGCGCTGCGGGCGCAGGTCCCGATCGTCCCGACGGCGATCGTCGGCAGCGAGGAGATCTGGCCGATGGTGTACGACCTGCGGGTCGTCGCCCGCCTCCTCGGGTTGCCCTACTTCCCGATCGTCGCGCAGATGCTCGCGCTGCCGGTGCTGGGGCCGTTCGCGCTGTTGCCCCTGCCGTCCAAGTGGGTGATCGAGTACGGCGAACCGATCGACACCACGGCGCTCGGGCCCGAGGCCGCCGACGATCCGATGACCGTGTTCGACCTCACCGACGAGGTGCGGGACACGATCCAGGGCATGCTCCACCGCAACCTGATGGGGCGGCGCTCGGTGTTCCTCTGATCGGCCCGTCGGGCCGACCGGGCCGTCGCGCGCTCAGCCGGCCCCGGAGGCCTGGAGCAGCTGGATGACCGTCGCGGCCACGATCAGCAGCAGCAGCACGATCAGGGCGATCGAGGTTCCGGTGCGCACGCGGTGACCTTCCTGGTGGCTGCGGATGGCGTCAGCGCCGAGCCGGACCCGCGGTCGGCTGGTCGGCGTCGTCCTCGGCCGCGCCGGGGGCCACGCTGACCTCGTCGGGACGCCCGAGGACCTCGAGCGCCGGCGCACCGGCGAGCAGCGCCGCGCACTTCTCCCGTTCCTGGCGGAGGTAGCCCACGAGCGCGGCACGGTCGTCGAGGTAGGGGCGACAGTCGAGCTCGAGGGTGATCGACGGGGTGTCGACGAGCGGCACGACGGCCGCGCCCACGGTGGCGCTCGCCGCGGCCCGGCGGTCGTCCTCGCCGACGAGGTGGAGGAACCCCGCCAGGGGGAGCAGCCCGTGTCCGAGGGGGGCGTGGCTGTCACGGCCCTCACCGCGGTAGTCCGAGACGTGGAGGTGGACCGCGCGGTCGCGCAGGGAGTCGTAGGCGGCGACGATGTCGACGCCGGCCACCCCGAAGTGGCTCGTGTCGAGCACGACGTGGCGGAAGGGCAGGAGGTGCTCCGGTTCGGTGTAGCGGTGGAAGCGCACCCGACGGCCCCGCACCGTCACCGGGTAGAGGTTCTCGACGCCGATCCGCGTGCCGTGTGCTGCGGCCTCCCGGTCGCCGTCCTCGAGCAGCCAGCGGTGGAACCGACGCTGCCACCGGTAGGGCGGGTGGACGATCATCAGCTCGGCCCCGATCCCGCCGGCGAGCTCGATCGCGCGGCGGGCCTTCTCGACGGGGTCGGTGCCGAACACCCGCCGGGTGATCAGCAGGAAGGGGCCGTGGACGACCGGGATCGCGACCCCCTCGGCCGCCATCGCCGTCCGGATCCGTTCGGGGTCCTGGGTCCCCGGGTCCTGGGTGACCATCAGCTCGGCGCCGTCGTACCCCGCGTCGGCGACGACGGCGAGCGCCCAGTCCAGCGGACGGGCGAACAGCGGTCCGGTCGAGGCGAAGATGCGCATCCCGCCCGAGCGTAGCGCCGGCCCGGGCGGCCCCCGCGCGCCCCCGGACGGTGCCCACGAGACGGTGCCCACGAGGCCGCGCCGGTGGATCTTTCCGTCGGCGTCGGTCCTGCGTCGGTCCTACGAGGACGCGAGGAGCGCGCCGACGTCGCCGCCGTTCTCGAGGGCCTCGAGGCGGGCCAGGGTCACGGTGACCCGGTCGAGGGGCAGGGGTCGCTCCGTCACCTCGTGCGGCTCGGGCTCGGGGTCGGGCTCCGGCTCGGGCGGTGGCGGCGG
>SKNO01000190.1 GCA_007120465.1 Nitriliruptoraceae bacterium | reverse complement strand
GGGACCTCGTACACGAGGCGGCAGGTCCCGTCGTCGAACTCGATCGCGAAGTCGGAGCGCGGCAGGTCGCGGATGTGGCCGTAGGAGGCCAGCACCTTGTAAGCGCTGCCGAGGTAGCGCTCGATCGTCTTCGCCTTGGCCGGCGACTCCACGATGACGAGGTTGTCCGCCACGTCCCGTTCCCTTCACGACGGCTGCGCTCGCAGCCGAGGGAGCGGCAAGGTGAGCGGCGCCCCCCTCCTTGTCAAACCTCCGTTCGCCCGCGTGAACCCACCGACGCCGTTGTGCCCACGGGCCGCCCGCGGCGGGGTCCCCCTTCGGGGACCCCGTCCACCGCGGAGCGGGCCGTGCGCTCGCCGCACGGCTGAGTGCAGCATCGGGGCGGCGGGGCGGGGCAGCGACGTCGTCACGTTGCCTCCGCGCTGTCCCCGTCGGTTAGGCTCCCGCCCGGAGTGCGGCCGGAACCGCACCTGAACCGGTGCGTGTTCCGCCGCCCGTCGACCGATCCACATCCACGCCGGTGCGACCTCGTCGTCGCGGTCCGGTCCTCCCTGCGCTCCGCCCGGGCTGGCACGTCCCCCGACGATCCGCGGGAGCGTCGTCCGGGGTGAGCCGGCACGCACAGGGACCAACGGAAAGGCCCACCCACCGTGTACGAGCTGATCCCCTACCTCGCCATCGCGGCGGCCATCGCTGGCCTGCTGCTGGCGGCCTACTTCGCCAAGGTGGTCAACGCCGCCTCGCCCGGCAACGAACTGATGCAGGAGATCGCTGCCGCGATCCGTGAAGGCGCGATGGCCTTCCTGCGTCGCGAGTACCGCGCGATCGCCGTGTTCGTCGTCGCCCTGTCCGTCGTCGTCTTCGCCGTACTGCCGACGCTGCGCCCCTGGGGCTCCATCGCCCTGATCCTCGGGGCGATGTTCTCGGCGATCGCCGGGTTCGTCGGAATGCGGATCGCGACCGCCGCGAACGCCCGCACCGCCGAAGCCGCACGCCAGGGTGCGGGCGAAGCGTTGCCCCTCGCCTACCGGGGCGGGGCGGTGATGGGGTTCTCGGTCGCCGGCCTGGGGCTGCTTGGCATCGCGATCGCGTACCTGTTCTTCGTCCAGATCCTGCGCGTCGATGACGCCTTCCAGGTGGTCGCGGCCTTCGGGCTCGGCGGTTCGTCGATCGCGCTGTTCGCCCGTATCGGCGGTGGTATCTACACGAAGGCCGCCGACGTCGGCGCGGACCTCGTCGGCAAGGTCGAGGCCGGCATCCCCGAGGACGACCCGCGGAACCCGGCCACGATCGCCGACAACGTCGGCGACAACGTCGGCGACGTCGCCGGCATGGGCGCCGACCTGTTCGAGTCCTACGCCGGGTCGATCGTCGCGCCCATGGTGCTCGCCGCCCTGCTGTTCGGCGGTGTGGACTTCGACACCAAGGTCGTGGCCGACTCCTTCAACACCCTGCAGCAGAGCACCTTCCTCTTCCCGCTGTTCATCGGCGCGATCGGGATGTTCGCCTCCATCATCGGGGCGTTCCTGGTGCGCGGCCGCAAGGGCAGGAAGCTATCCACCCAACTGCACTTCGGCACCAACGTGGCGATGATCATCACGGCGATCGCCGCGGTCTTCGGCGCCTTCTGGATGTTCGGTGACGTCGACGAGGTGGCGGCGCCCCTCTGGCTCGGGATGCCGATCGTGCTCGGACTGGCCGCCGGCTACCTGATCGGGTTCGCCTCCGAGTACTACACCTCGGACCACTTCAGCCCGGTCAAGAAGCTGGCGAAGCAGGCGGAGACGGGGCACGCCACCGTCATCATCGGCGGTGTCGCCGAGGGCATGATCTCCACCGTCGCCTCGGTCGTGCTCATCACGGGCGCGATCGGAGGGTCGTACTGGTTCGGCCTGCTGGCGATGCCCGACCTGGGCATCGACGGTGGCCTGTACGCCGCGGCCCTGGCGGCGATCGGGATGCTCGCGACCACCGGTGCCGTGGTCGCCGTCGACGCGTACGGCCCGATCTCGGACAACGCCGGAGGCATCGCCGAGATGGCGCACATGCCCCCGGAGGTCCGCGAGGTCACCGACTCGCTCGACTCGCTCGGCAACACCACCGCTGCCGTCGCCAAGGGCTTCGCGATCGGCTCTGCCGCGCTGACCGCCCTCGCGCTGTTCCGGGCGTTCACGGCTGCGGTCCAGATCGACGCGATCAACCTCGTCGAGGTCGACGTGATCATCGGCCTGTTCCTGGGCGCGATGGTGACCTTCGCCTTCGCGGCGCTGACGATGAAGTCGGTCGGTCGCGCCGCCCAGCAGATGATCGTCGAGGTCCGGCGCCAGTTCGCCGAGATCCCGGGCCTGCGCGAGGGCAAGGAAGGCGTGAAGGCCGAGTACGCCAGGTGCGTGGACATCTCCACCAAGGCGTCGCTGCGCGAGATGATCCTGCCTGGATCGATGGCGATCATCCTGCCGCTGCTGGTCGGGCTCTACTCCGCCGAGGCCCTCGGCGGGTTGCTCGCCGGCGCGCTGGTGACCGGCTTCCTCCTGGCGATCTTCATGGCCAACGCCGGTGGCGCGTGGGACAACGCCAAGAAGTACATCGAGGCCGGCAACCACGGCGGCAAGGGCTCCGAGGCGCACAAGGCCGCGGTCACCGGCGACACCGTCGGTGACCCCTTCAAGGACACCTCGGGTCCGGCCATGAACATCCTGATCAAGGTCATGACGATCGTCGCCCTGGTGTTCGCACCGATCTTCATCGCGACCTAGCCCGCACGACGCGCTGATCGGCGGCCCACCCCTCGCGGGTGGGCCGCCGACGTTCCGAGCCACGTCGCAACGCTGCCCCCGCCGAGGCCGGCTCCGGCGTCGCGCCCCGCTACCGTCGCGGCCTGCCGAGACAGGGGGGGGTGGCGTGAACGGGATCTTCGAACAGATCGCGGCGGTGCTGGCGGTCTGTGTCGCCGCCGGCCTGCTCGCGATGCTGCTCCGCCAGCCGCTGATCGTCGGGCTGATCGCGGCCGGGATCGCCGTCGGCCCCGAGGCCCTCGGGCTGGTCGAGTCCACCTCGGAGATCGAGCTGCTCGCCAAGATCGGCATCTCGCTGCTGCTGTTCGTGGTCGGGCTGAAGCTCGACGTGCGCCTGGTCCGCAAGCTCGGCCCGGTCGCGCTGGCGACGGGGCTCGGTCAGGTCGCGTTCACCTCGATCATCGGCTTCCTGATCGTCCTCGCCCTCGGGTTCGACCTCGTGCCGGCGCTCTACATCGCGGTCGCGCTGACCTTCTCCTCGACGATCATCATCGTCAAGCTGCTCACCGACAAGCGGGAGCTCGAGGACCTGCACGGCCGGATCGCGCTCGGGTTCCTGATCGTCCAGGACATCTGCGTGGTGATCGCGATGATCGTGATCACCGCGACCGGTGGGGCGGGTGAGGCCGACCTGCTCACCGAGATGGTCGGGGTCGTGCTCCGCGGCATCGCGCTACTGGCCTTCGTCGCGGTCGTCGGCCGCTACGTCGCACCTCGCGTCACCCACCTCCTGGCACGCAACTCGGAGCTGCTGGTGCTCGCGGCGGTGACGTGGGCGGTCCTGCTGGCCGCCGTCTCGATCCTGCTGGGCTTCAGCGAGGAGGTCGGTGCCTTCCTCGCGGGGATGGCGCTGGCGTCCACGCCCTACCGCGAGGCGATCAGCGGGAGGCTGTCCACGCTGCGCGACTTCCTGCTCGTGTTCTTCTTCATCGAGCTCGGGACCACCTTCGAGCTGTCCACCGCCCTCGACCAGCTGGGAGCCGCGCTGCTGCTGTCCGCCTTCGTGCTGATCGGCAACCCCATCATCGTGATGATCATCATGGGGGTGATGGGCTACCGCAAGAAGGTCTCCTTCAAGGCCGGCCTCACCGTCGCGCAGATCAGCGAGTTCTCGCTGATCCTGATCGCGCTCGGTGCCAGCCTCGGACAGGTGGGCAGCGAGGTCGTCGGGCTGGTGACCGCCGTCGGGCTGATCACGATCGGGGCATCCACCTACATGATCTACGGCTCCGACGCGCTCTACGACCGCCTCGAACCGATCCTGCGCCCCTTCGAGCGCAAGCACCCGGCCACCCTCGACCTCGATGAGGAGGCACCCGAGCCGGAGTACGTCATCATCGGGCTCGGGCGGTTCGGCTCCACGATCCTCGAGGAACTGCTGGAGCAAGGCGACGAGGTCCTCGCGGTCGACTTCGACCCGCGCAGCGTCCAGAGCCGCCGCTGGGACATCCCGGTGATCTACGGCGACGCCGAGGACCCCGACCTGCCGGAGCAGCTGCCCCTGCACCGCACCCGCTGGGTGATCAGCTCACTCCGCGGCCTCGAGGCCAACCTCCAGCTGCTCAGCTCGCTGCGCCACCACGGCTTCGAGGGTCGGATCCTCGTCAGCGCTGACGACGAGGACACCGCCGACCGGCTCAAGGGGGCAGGCGCCGACCTCGTGATCCGCCCGCTGCACGTCGCCGCCAAACCCCTGATGGAGCTGCTCCACAGCCACGAGCCGCCCAGCGAGGACATCTTCAGCGACTGAAGCGCCCCAGCGCCACGACCCACGGGCGGCGGCGGTCCAGGATCGGGTCGGGACGCACCTCGATCGAGACCTCGGTGAGCCCGTGCGAGGTGAACAACGCCTCCACCTCGGCTTCGGTCGCCTCCGAGATGTGGAGTCGGCCGAGGATCGGGTCCTCGACCTCGGCCAGGTCACGGGTGCCGCGGTAGCAGGCGAGGTACACCGGCCCGGAGTCGAGCAGTTCCAACAGGGACGCGAAGGTCTCGCGCCAGACGCCGCGCGGGAGGTTCGTGAACGCGCCGGAGAGCCACAGCCCGCCGAAGGACCGGGCACGGAAGGGCAGGTCCTGCAGGGGCGCCTGGACGAGGGGATGCCGAGGCAGCAGCATCCGCGCCTCCCGCAGCGCCCCCATGGCCAGGTCCACCCCCACCGGGTGCACCCCCGCGTCGCGGAGCAGCCGCAGGTCGCAGGCCGGGCCGCAGCCACCGTCGAGCACCAGGTCCCCGCGCCGCGCCATGTCGGCGAAGCGCCGCACGTCGGCCACCGGGCGCTTGAGGCGCAGGGCCGACTGGTACTCGGCGGCGTGCGCGTCGTAGGCCGCGACGCTCACCCGCGTCCGTTCGTCGAGCTCCACCACCTCGCTCCTGCTGCGCCTGGGCGCCCCGCCGTGCGGACGGCCCCGCCGCGGATGCTAACGGGGGTCCTGCGCCGCTGCCGCACCGTGGTCGGCGAGCGACGGGGCGATCCGGACGATCTGGTCGAGACGGGTCGCGGCGAACAGGTGCAGCAGCCGGGACCGGGCGCACACGAGCACCACCTCGCCGTCGTGGCTGGCGGCCCGCTTGAGCCCGCCGACGATCACCCCGAGCCCGAACGAGTCCAGGAACTCCACCCCGTCGAGGTCGAGGGCGACGTACCGCCCAACGCCGTACTGCGTCTCGGTCAGCGCCTGCCGGAGCTGCGGTGCGGTCGCCACGTCGACGGCGCCGGTGAGGACGAGCACGACCCAGCCGTCCTCGTCCCGACGCGCGATCCGCAGCTCCTCCACCGTACGTACCTCCCGACCCGGTCAGCGGGTCCGGGACGGTAGCGGGTGGGCGCTAGCGTCCGTGAGCGAGCACGACCCGAGGAGGCGACGACGGACCCGCGTGACGTGCTGGAGCTGCTCGGACGGTCCGCCACGGCCGCCGGCGGCGAGCCCCGTCCCGAGGTCGCCGATCGCGGGGGCACCGGCGATGCCGAGCGGGACGACGCCGGCCTGGTCC